>NZ_JBCNZM010000109.1:0-12718 GCF_040227615.1 Bacteroides sp. RTP31139st1_H2_RTP31139_211217
GGCACACCGGCAGTCAGGAAACAGAACTGGCGAATGCCGATACGGTGCTGCACATGCAGGATGAAATTCTGTTCATTGCCAACCCGAAAGATGTGGAGGCCATTGTTGCCTTCTTCGGAAGAAAAATTTCGGTGGAGTGGGAACGGGAGGACAAGAACTTGATTTCACGCCGCATCCTCATCACCAAGCCGGAACTGAACGGCAAGTCTCTGTCTCAGCTCAAGATACGTAACAACTTCGGTGCCTGCATCACCCGTATCAACCGTTCGGGCGTGGATCTGGTGGCAACTCCCCACTTGCAGTTGCAGATGGGAGACCGTGTGACGATTGTAGGCAGTGAGCTTGCCGTGAGCCATGCGGAGAAGGTATTGGGAAACTCGCTGAAGCGTCTCAACCATCCAAACTTGATTCCTATCTTCCTGGGTATTGCCCTGGGATGTATCTTGGGCAGTCTGCCGTTCATGTTCCCCGGCATTCCCCAACCCGTGAAACTGGGACTGGCCGGTGGACCGTTGGTGGTTTCCATCCTCATCAGCCGTTTCGGGCCTCAATATAAGCTGATAACCTACACGACGATGAGTGCCAATCTGATGATACGCGAAATCGGTATCGCCTTGTTCCTGGCCTGCGTGGGGTTGGGTGCAGGAAAGGGATTCATCGATACCATTATCTACGAAGGCGGCTATGTGTGGATTGGCTATGGGGCCATCATCACGGTCGTTCCGTTGCTGGTGACAGGATTCATGGGGCGCTATTTCTGGAAGCTGAACTACTATACGCTGATAGGTGTGCTGTCCGGAGCTAACACCAATCCACCTGCATTGGCCTATTCCTCGGACTTGACATCCTGCGATGCCCCTGCGGTGGGATACGCCACGGTCTATCCGCTGGCTATGTTCCTGCGGGTGCTGACGGCTCAGTTGCTGATACTGGCACTGGCGTAGTTTCACCATAGATAATCTATGGTACATAGGTTGATTTGATAACAAGTAATGTAAAGAGAGCTAACAAGTAATGTTAGGCTGCTTTACATTACTTGTTGTTTTTGTTTGTAGTATTCCTCCGCTTGTGCCAGTGTCTCCGGTTTGCCGATGTCGAACCAGCGGAATCCTTGCAGCGGATAGCCTTGTATGTGCACCTTTGTGCAGGCGGACAAGTAGAAAGGAATGATGGAGAACTTGCCGTTCCACTGCCCATCGTCCATCAGGTGGAAGAGGGAGGGGGAGATGATGTGGATACCTCCGAAGGCGAGTTCCCGGTACTTCGTTTCCCGGTAGTCGAAGCCTGCCGGTTTCACCTCTCCGGTGGACTTGTTTATCCAGCCGTGCAGGTGGTAGTCGTCGTCAAAAAGGAGATAGCGGGAAGTCTTGCGCTCGCTCACAAGCAGGGTAGACTCCGCATCGCTCTCCAGATGGTGGCGATAGAGACCTGCAAGGTCAATATCCGTCAGAATATCCGCGTTGTGCACCAGAAAAGGTTCTTGTCCGTCCAGAAAGGGGCGTGCCTTTTTGATGCCTCCTCCGGTGTCGAGCAGCATGCCGCGTTCGTCGCTGATGTGAATCTCCGTGCCGAAGTTGTCGTGGGCACGGAGGAAGTCGATAATCTGCTCCCCGAAGTGGTGGATATTGACCATTATCTCGTTGAATCCTGCTTCCTTCAACCGCAGTATCACCCGTTCCAGCATGGGCTTTCCTGCTACGGGAACGAGGGCCTTGGGCATGTTGTCCGTCAAGGGGCGCAACCGGGTGCCCAGGCCGGCGGCGAAAATCATGGCTTTCATATTGGCATATTCTCACATTAGCACATTAAACTTTGGCCTTAAACGTCTGTTCAATATTCTGTTCTCTATGTATCAGGTTCACTTGTACGCCGAACTTCTTGTGCAGATGTTCCGCCAAGTGTTGTGCCGAGTACACGGAGCGGTGCTGTCCGCCGGTGCAGCCGAAGCAGACAGACAGATTGGTGAAGCCGCGTTCCATGTAGCGCTTCACGGAAGCGTCGACAAGGGCGTAGGCATGCTCCAGGAATACGGCTATCTCGCCGTCGTCTTCCAGGAAGCGGATAACGGGTTCGTCCAGTCCCGTGAAGGGTTTGTAACGCTCGTACTTGCCGGGGTTGTTCACAGCGCGGCAGTCAAAGACGAAACCTCCTCCGTTGCCCGTGGAATCTTCGGGGATACCTTTTTTGTAGGCAAAGCTGGTGACTTTCACCACGAGGCGACGCTTTTGCAGGTCGTCTGTAAACTGTTTCAGCTCGGTAAGTTCGCGCAGAATCCGGCAGAGGTAGGGATATTCTGGATAAGGTTCTTGGAGCAGTTGGCGAAGGTTCTCGATGGCGAAGGGGACACTTTGTATGAAGTGGGGCTTCTTCTCGAAGTAACCGCGGAAACCATAGGCACCCAGCACCTGCATGGTGCGGAACAATACGAAGTGGCGAAGCTGGGCATAGAAATAAGCCTCGTCCACGGGCTGGTACTTGCGCAGGGCGTCGATGTATTCCTTCAGCAACTCTTGGCGCAGGCTGTCGGGATAGTTTGCTTTGGCCTGCCACAAGAAGGAGGCAACGTCGTAGTAGACCGGACCTTTGCGTCCGCCCTGGAAGTCGATGAGCCACGGCTCGTTGTCCTTTATCATAACGTTACGGCTCTGGAAGTCGCGGTACATGAAGGTGGCGGAGCTGCTACGGAGCAACACGTCTGCCATCTTCTGGAAGTCATCTTCCAGCCGGTCTTCCTGGAAGTCCATTCCCGTAGCCTTGAGGAAGCAGTATTTAAAGTAGTTCAAGTCCCACAGAATGCTGCGGCTATTGAACTCTGCCTGCGGGTAGCAGTAGGAGAAGTCCATGCCGTCGGCTCCGGCAAACTGTACGGCGGGCAGCAGACGGATGGTCTTGCGCAGCAACTGTTTCTCTTCCTCACCGAATACGCTGGTCTTGCGGCCTTTCTCGATGGCATTGAATAGGAGCGAGTCGCCCAGGTCTTCTTGCAGATAATAGATATCATCTTCGGAGCGGATGAACACTTGCGGTACGGGCAGTCCTTTCTGGCGGAAATGTTCTGCCATGTAGAGGAAGGCGCGGTTCTCCTCCACAGACTCTCCGCTGACGCCGATAAGTGTAGGACTTCCGATGAGGCGGAAGTAACGGCGGTTGGAGCCGGAGGAGGGGAGTTCGTCAATCTGTTCCGGTTCGTGTCCGGTATGTGCGATGTAGAGTTTCTTAAGTTCTTCGGTTATCATGGTGGTATGTTTTATTTTCGCAGCTAAGATAAAACTTTTGTCGGAGATATGCTTACCTTTGCAGGAGGAAAATATTTAATTTGATAGCTTCATAATGGATTCCATTCCTCAGTTTCTCATAGCCGCCCCTACATCGGGCAGTGGAAAGACCACCGTCAGTCGTGGACTGATGGCATTGGTTGTGAAGACAGGTCTGAAGGTGCAGCCTTTCAAGTGCGGTCCCGATTATATAGATACTAAGTATCACGAGGCGGTATGTGGCCGTCCTTCCATCAATCTGGATACTTTCATGGCATCTCCGGAGCATGTCCGCAGTCTGTATGCACGCTATTCGGCAGATGCTGATGTTGCCGTGGTCGAGGGGATGATGGGGATGTACGACGGGTACGACCGCGACCGGGGCTCGTCGGCAGAAGTGGCACGGCTCTTGGGTATTCCTGTGGTGCTGGTGGTCGATGCCAAGTCGGCTGCCTATTCCATGGCTCCTTTGTTGTCGGGGTTCATCAATTTCCGTCCGGATATACGTATTGCGGGAGTTATCTTCAATCGTGTCGGCTCACCCCACCACTACCGGATGCTGCAGGAGGTCTGTGAAGACTTGAACGTGACTTGTCTGGGCTATCTGCCCAAACGGAAGGAACTGGAGCAGGAGTCACGCCATCTGGGGCTGGATTTCAGCCGTTCTAAGGAGACGGAGGGGCTGGACATGCTGGCAGGCTTGCTGGAGGAACATGTGGACTGGGAACTGCTACTCTCGACAATCGGGCTTCCATTGCCTGCGGCGGCTGTGGAGGAGAAGTCGGTACTATCAGAGCCGGGGAAGCTGCATATCTCGGTAGCGCGCAACGAAGAGTCCTTTTCCTTCCTCTATGCGGAGCATCTGGATATTCTGCGCTGTATGGGCACGGTCACTTTCTTCAATCCGGAGCAGGACCGGGCTATTCCGCAAGAGACGGATTTGCTCTATCTGCCCGGCGGCTATCCCGAGAACCGTCTGGAGGAACTTGCCGGGGCAAGGCTTGCCAGGGAGTCTATCCGCAGCTATATAGAGGCTGGTGGCAGGACGCTGGCAGAATGCGGGGGGATGATATATCTTTCGCAGTCCGTTCTTTCTGATGGGGATACGGACGGGGGAGGCAGTGATACAGACGGAAGAAGCACCGGGAACAGTGTAAGCAATGTCGGAAATGAGATGGTGGGAGTATTACCTTTCAGCATCACGAACGAGCGTAAACGCAGGAAACTGACATTGGGATACCGTCGGTTCGACTATAACGGATGGCGGCTTAAAGGACACGAATTCCATTATACGCAGCTTGCTGTGCCCGAAGCTGGTGGAAAAGAAAGTGGTGCGTACAGTCTTACTCCCTCGATAGTGCAGGTTTTCAATGCCAGAGGAGAGAAGGTCGCTACTCCCATTTTTCGTTATAAGAACCTGATTGCCAGCTATACACATCTGTATTGGGGCGAGATGGATGTGATGTCTTTGTTCGGTGGAGCCTAATCTTGTAAAACATCTTTTGAATCTGCTGGACTTTCCTTCTTTTTCCTTTCATGTTTTGCTTGAAAAGTCCCGGTATTTCTGCATATTTATATTCCAAATTTGTTTGTATCTTTGCGATAGAGAAAAGGTCTACGGGCTGTGAGGGAGTCCCCTTTACAATCCGGGCTATAGTAGCTGATTTTGAAGAGTTATCCCATGCAGGAAAGTCCTCTACACGTACCTCTGTAAAGGATGAACATCTTAAAATGGAGTTTGTCGATGGTGATTCGATTGGTGTTTTTGCCATAAAGGACGGTGCTATAATGGATGATATTGATAATGCCAAATTGGTTTACAATAGGTCAAGCGGCAGTTGGAATCCGGTGGGAAATGGTACACTTTATTGGTATGATGGAGTGAGTTATGTCGCATACTATCCATATAGGAGGAATATCACAATAGATGTCTCAAAGGGTATGGACGGAGCTATTGCCTCACTGACCGGGAATGAAAAACTGCAACCTTCGAAAGACCAGTCCACAACAGAAAAGCATATTGTCAGCGACTTGTTGATTGCCACCGGCGTACCTGCTATTGACAATTCTTCCGGAATAATCTTGAGCTTGCAGTTTCAACACCAGTTTGCATTGCTTGTGTTGCAACCGCAAGTATACGTAGGTTGTTTTGCTCCTGAAAAGGCAGGCTTTGTTTACCATATGGAATCGAGGGTTTTAGGAACAGACTCGGTAGCTATTAATGTGAGTCTGAATGGTATTACTCCATATCAGATAGATTCTTTGAAATATTGTGCCATTGTTCCGCCACAAGCAAATGCACGGGTTACCGGAAACTATACGACTACCAATGGAAGAGATGATACGAATATAAAGATAAATTATTCGGGCAGCTCCATCACTCTTGTTTCTGGAAAATGCTATACTCTGAAAGTTATCAGTCCCGTACCCGGTAAAGGAAGTATAGAAAGAAAGCTTTATCCCGGGGATTTTATCTTTCAGAACGAAATCGATAGAAGAATAGAGGTACATCCAGGAAATGGAATGTTGGAAGAAGATGGGAAAATCTATGATTATAAAAATGCTATCGGAATGGTAATTACTTGCGATCCGAAAAGGATGACAGACAAGAAGTGCAATGAAAAGGGATGGAATCATGCCTATGTGATGATGTTGGATAGTTTGAAAGAAGGGAATTGGGGACCGGTGGATTTAATCGAAGTGGGTATTGACACAATATCAATAGCTGATGTAAAGTCAAAGCATGATTTTAGTAGAATCAAGAATAACATGAATGGCTACTCTGAAACTTTACAGATGCTGGCAAATCATGAGGGTGATGCATCTTTTGTAAGCGACTGTCGTGCTTTTTATCTGGTGAAAACTTACAATAACAGCAATAAGGTACCGGATGGGATTGAACGCAGTCCGTGGTTTCTGCCAAGTATAGGGCAATGGTTTGATATGTTGGTGAATATTTGTGGAAGATCTCCGGAAAACTTCCAACACAATACCGGTAATGGTTTACAAGATGAAAAGTGGGGACAGGAAACGTTAGATAAATTAGAAGGACAGTTATCCAAAGTTGGTAAATCGTTACCGCAGTTTAACGTGAACTACAGACTTGGTTTCAGTTGCAGTTCTCAATATGATAAAGATAGAAGCTGGATGCTTCTCTGGCATATTGATGATCCCTTATATAAGTGGGAAAGGGTTTGCTTACAAGGATATAATAAGACTTCTGCATGGCATGTCCGGCCGTTTTTTGCATTTTAATCATTCCTTGATTAAAAATAGTCCTAATCTAAGTTTGAATTCATTATGAAAAAGTCCGGATAGCGCATTGATATTTTATGTAATTTCGTTTGTGTTCTCGAAATAGTGGAGTATCTTTGTTTTCATTTAAATATATTATGATTATGAAACTGAATACTTATCGCTTGTCTTCTTTGGAAGACCCTACTGATGAACAACTGCATGCTTTGATGGAACAAGTGGCTGTTGCGGCCCGTGAAAGTTCTCGCAAGGCAAAAAGAGAATTGGAGCGGAGAATGCAAGAGGTGAGAGAAAAATTGAAAGCATATAGAGCTAAAAATGTAAGTGATATATCCATGTGATGAACGAAAAAAATCCGACACTTTGTATAGTAGCTGGTCCGAATGGTTCGGGTAAAACTTCTACGACAGTGCAACTGCTTCATAATGAATGGGCAGAAAATAGCCTTTACATTAATCCTGATAATATAGCGCAAGAACAATATGGTGATTGGAATTCTCCCGTTGCAGTATTGAAGGCAGCAGAATTGGCGACTAAAATGCGTTATGAGTGTTTAAGGAAAAGGCAAGATTTTGTATTTGAAACAGTCTTTTCCTCAGACGAAAAACTTGCATTTGTTGAAGAAGCAAAAAAAGCAGGATTTTTTATTCGCATTTTTTTTGTCTGTACAAATAATCCTGAGATAAATGTACGGCGTATTACACAGCGCTATTTGAATGGAGGGCATGAAGTTCCCATTTCCAAAATTATTTCCCGTTATTATAAATCGTTATTGAATATAGGCAAAGCAATATCCTTGGTTGATAGGGTATATGTCTACGATAATTCAATAGAAAATCAAATTCCTCGATTATTGTTCCGCACTGTAAACGGGACCCTCTTCAAACAATATGTAGAGGAAATCCCGCAGTGGGCACAGTTCCTTATCAAATAGAGAATGAAAAGAGTCTATACCAAAACTGGAGACAAAGGAACAACAGGTATTCATGGTGGCATGCGCGTGCCGAAAGACGATATCCGTATCGAGGCAAACGGATGCCTTGATGAATTGAATGCCGTGATTGGTATCGTGCGCTCCATGCTGGCGGCAGAAGATGGATGGCAGGAGTTGCTGCATGCTGTCCAGCGGGAACTGATGGTGGTGATGAGCCATGTGGCCACTCCCTCGGGAGTGGTGAACCCTAATCCGCTTTCTGCCGCAGAGCTCACGCTGCGCTGTGAGCAGGAGATGGATGCCATGACCGTCCTGCTGACGGACAACGGCTACTTCCTTTTGCCTGGTGGCACTCCCATATCAGCCCAACTGCAGTTTGCCCGTACCGTGGCCCGCCGTGCCGAACGCCGTTTGTGGACACTCCATCGCCAAGACCCCGTGAACGAGGATATTCTGCGCTTCATCAACCGCCTTTCGGACTTGTTCTTCGTCATGGCCCGCATGGAGATGCAGCGGCAGGACTGGCCGGAGGAGAAATGGCAAGAGTTTGCCTACAAAAGGAAAAGACAGTAAGCACTTATCGCTAACCGCCGGGAAGCTGTTTTCAGCATAGGGGTTCTATTTGCTGTCCGAGCCTTAAATCATACAGACATGCCCGTACTTCCGCTTCGCTGCCGATATGCTTTCCTGCATCGTCGGACAGCTTCACGCATTCGCGCCATTCCTGGTTGACGTTCATCTTGCATTGCGTCAGTTTCATTACGATGTTGGAGGGCTTGAATCCGGTATCATTCGTCAGATTGGTGCCGATGCCGAAGGAGCAGCGGATTTTGCCCCTGCAATGCTCCTGGATGTCGAGTGCCTTGCCAAAATCGAGCGCATTGCTGAAGACGATGGTTTTAGTGGTAGGGTCGATACCCAGTTCGCGGTAGCGGGCAACGAGCTTGTCGGTGAAATCGAATTCATCGCCGGAGTCGCAGCGTACACCGTCGAATAGTTTGGCCTGCTTGCGGCTCAGGTTACTTAAGAAAATGCCGGAGGTATAGGTATCGGACAGTGCGATGCCCAAGTCACCGTCGTACACGTTCACCCAGTTTTCCAAGGCCATGTAGTTGGCGTGTTTGTAGCCGAACTGTGCGCCGTGGAACATGAACCATTCATGCGGATGCGTCCCCATAGGCTTCATGCCGTATTTCATGGCGAAGTGGCAGTTGGAAGTCCCGGTACAGTATTCGGCGGTTTCCTTCAGACGGTCTATGACTTTGTCCTGTACCTCGAACGAGAAGCGTCTCCGGGTGCCGAACTCCGAAAAATATAGCTGGTGTCGGTTGGAGAGTGCCACCTTTTCGGACAGTTTGCAGAGTATGCCGTCCATGTCGGCCACGTTTCCCAAAGAACGGTTCTTTATTTCGGATACGATGGAAAGCAGGGGGACTTCGTAAAGGGTGGCCTTGTACAGATAGTCCGTGATTTCAATGTTCAAGTGCCGGTCCTCGTCCAGATGGATGCTTACCTTCTCCGGCTGGAAGCGGAAGGAGGAGAGCCACTCCCAATAGACCCTCGGCAGGAAACGGCAGTGGCGGGTCATGTATTCCAGCTCTTCGGCAGTAAGTACGGTCTGTGCCAGGCTGTCCACCGCCTTTTGCAGTTCCTTCAGAAACGTGTCCGTATAGGCGGTGTCGTCTCTGTCCTTGAAGCTGAAAGTGCCCATGGCATAGGGAAACAATTTGATGTAGGCATACGAGGTGGTGAATTTGTAAAGGTCTGTATCGAGTATGGTATGAATCATGGCAAAATATTCTTTAGTTATGATGTTCGATTTTGGGGATGAAGATAGTGAAAATTTCTTATTTGACCAGCCTCTATCTGTTAACAACGGCATATTCCTATTAAACCATGTTATAAATAAGACCGTTATGAGCTGAAATTTTGGAGAATTCGGAGGAGTCCGTATATTTGCAATGTGTTTTTCATAGTATTAGATTTAAGGTTAACAAAAGATTGGCTGTCTGGGATAGATAGCCTTTTTTTATGCCTTCACTTTTCCTTTTCCGTAGAGGTGGCGTGTAGTGCAGAGCGCCAAAGTTCCATAGACCAATACTTGTATCCACATCGTCAACATCTGCGGCCATACGTCGGCCAGCGTTCCACCCATTGAATTCAGTTTTACAAAAGCAAGTACGGCAGGACCTGCCGGAAACAGATAGTGGGCTGTCTGCCAATACCACGGCATCAGCTCCAGCGGATAGGACACGCCCGAAAGGAAGATATAGCCCACAGAGAAGAAGGCTATCATCAGCAACGGCGCTTCGGAGTCTGTAAACCAGCGGGAGACGGCCAGGGCAAGGAAACTCGTGCCCAGCAGGAAGGGTATCATCATTGTGACGATGTCTCCTCCGCTGCCGATGTGTGGGATGCTGAACAGGTGCGGCAACAGTCCCAGCAGGAATAGGGAAAACACCACGTAGAGCATGAAGTATACGAAGGTCCTGCCTCCGACAATCCGTAATGTATCCTTCAATGAGTCGGCACGCATCAGCCGTATTCCTTTTCTTCGGGCTTCCGCTTCCTCGCCCGTCAGCATGGCAATCACCATCAGCATCGTCTGGAAGATGATGACAATTAGGACGGCGGGAATCAGATAGGAACCGTAGCCCTCTGTATAGTTGTAGAGCGCCGTGCCGGACACGCTGACGGGAGCGGACGAAGCCACTGCCAGCAGTCCTTGCGGAGGTAGGAATACGGTGCCCTCCATGCGGTGGGCATCGTTCACGGCAAGCATGACGCGCGCACTGGATTCTTGCAGTCCTTTGAAGTTGAGGAAAGCGTCCGTGGCGGCATAGAGTACGAAGACCGAAGTCTCGCCCCGTGCTACACGTGCCTCGAAGTCGGCAGGCAGGTAAAGGATGCCTGCCACGTCGCCCTGCTTCATCCATTGGCGGGCTTCGAGGATGTTGGGTGTCTGGCCGTAGACGGCGGTCTGGGGAGTGGCGTCGAGCAGTCGGATGTATTCGCGGCTGAGGGTGGAGTGGGAGAGGTCTACCACTGCGACGGGAGCCTTGCGCACCAGGTTGGGGGCGTACATGTAGTTGTAGAGCAGTCCGTAGAGGAAGATACCGCCTGCCAGCACGAGCAGGATGGCGGGATTGGTGGCGATGGCATGCCACTCGTGGCGGATGACGGAAGCTGTTGACAATGCGGTAGGTGGGCAAGGTGATGGGGAGGCGGAGATTGCTTCTTCCCTTATCTCTTTTTTTATCCACCATTTCAGCAATGGCAGTATCAGCAGTGCTGCCAATAGGAAGATGAAGAGTGTAGCTACCGACTGCCAGAAGTAGGCAAACCCTGCATCGAAGTAAATCATGGCTTGTGCCGCCTCCGTGAAGTGCCGCACGGGGAAGAGGTAGGAGGCCGCATGCACGGGCGCATACATGGCTGTAACGGGAAACGTGACTCCGGACAGCGTAGCCCCCAACGACCCCACCATGGATACTACACTGATGATATAGGCAATCTTGGGAAAGACAGAATAGATAAAGACCGCCAATGCCTGGGTAGCGATGATGAAGAGCACGGTCACTGCATTCATCAGCCACAGACTGCCAGCGAAGGGGATATGTAGCGGGCCGAACAGTACATAGTTTGCCAGGATACCGATGGACGAGAAGATGAGGGTATAGGGCAGCAGTTTCCCTGCTACGGCAGTGAGGATATTGCCCCGTGCCATCTCCAGCCATTCGCCGGCGCTGCCGAATTTCAGTTCGCTGCCTATGGAGTAGACGGTGGTGAGCAGGATGAGTATCTGGAACAGTACGAAAAAGAAAGGCTGGCTCAGGTAGATGGAGTAGTCCATGTCCGGGTTGTAGAGGGGATGGGTACTGGCTTCTACGGGGAGCAGAAAGGTCTGTATCTGTTCTCCGCTGACTCCCAGAGCTTCGGCCTGCATCACGATGGGCGAGAGCGCCACGGGGGCAAGCGTATTCTCGAACGCTGCCATCAGCTCGCTGCCTACCGAAAGAAGGGCATAGTGGTAATAATAGGTGAGCGTTGCGCCAGTTCCCGTCACCGCCTTCTGTTCGAAGCGGGGCGGGATGACGAGGTAGCCGTATATGTCCTTCTGTTGCAATGCCCGGCGGGCGTCGGCTTCGTCGGTGAAGTGCTCCGTCACACGGAAGGTGGGGGCGGCAGAGATGCGTCGGGAGATATTGCGCGAAGTGGCAGTGTTGTCCAGGTCGACGATACCCACGGGAATGTTCTCCATCTGTCCGTTTCCAAAGATGGTGGCCATGAAGAACAGACAGAGCAAGGGTAGCACGACGCAGACGCCGAGGTATAGACGGCGGGAGGTCATGCGGTGCCATTCGCGACGGATAACCATGCGGAGCGCTTTCATTGCGTAGCCAAATTCTTTATCTTTCATTTTTTATTCTTCATTTTTAAGAGTACGGACATCCCCGGTCTCAATCCCTCTACCTGCTGTGTGGGACGTGCGTGTATCTCGAACGTCTGCATGTCATAGCTGCCCGTCTGTTTGGTGGATTTCCAGGTGGCGAAGCTGCCCAGCGGACTGATGTAATAGATGCGGAATTCAATGTCCTTGCCGTCGATGGCGGGGACATCGGCACGGAAAGTGCCTCCCATCTTGAACTGCGGCATCAGGTCCTCGCGTATGTTCAGTACCACGTGTGCATCGTCCATCACGACAAGGCTCATGATGGGAGTGCCGGGGGCCACCAGCTCTCCGCGTTTTGGGAAGATGGTGGCTATCTGGCCGTCTTCGGGAGCGGTGAGACGGGAGTCGACGAGGAGGGAGGAGACTTCATCGACGGTGCTTCGCGCCGCTTCCACCAGGCTGCGGGCCGAGGCACGGTCCTCGCTCTGCGCTCCGTCCACGGCCATCTGGTATTGCTCGTAGGCGGCACGTTCGGCGGCTTGGGCGGCTTTGTACATGGCTTCCACCTCGTCACGCCGCTGGGAGGTGACGACACTGTCCTTATAAAGCGTTACAATGCGCTGGTAAGTAGTCTTGGCGAGGGCAAGGTCGCTCTGCGTCTTGTTCCAGAGTTGCCGGGCGGTGGCCACAATCTGGCGGCGGGTACCGGCGTCTATCTTCTTGTTCTGCTCCTGGGCCACCTGCTCCAGGGCATTCACCTGGCGGTATTTGGCTTCGATGGTGGGGCTGTTGATGACGACAAGCGTATCGCCTGCCTTCACCCAGTCGCCCTCTTGTACGAGGAAGGAGTCCACACGTCCGGGCAGCTTCCCGCTGATACGT
>NZ_JBCNZM010000109.1:12728-15803 GCF_040227615.1 Bacteroides sp. RTP31139st1_H2_RTP31139_211217
CCGTTGCTTCCACTTGTCCTTGCAGGACCAGGGGCTGCCGGCTCATGAGTAATATGCCGGCAAGCGAAATGATGACCGTTGCGGCCAGGATAATGACGAATGCAATGCTGATGCTTTTATTATTGATTTTCATAAAGGGTAGGTTTTAATAAGTTGTCTCGAAATATTTCTCGAACCGTTCCGGCGTTCCGCAGATAGCCAGCAGGTTCATCAGTGCCACATCATATTCGTAGTAGGCTGCCAGACGCGCCACGCGGACGGTTGCCAGCATCGTTTCCGCATCTACGACCTCGGTACTGGTTGCCATGCCTTCGGCAAAGGATTTCTTGCGGATTCGCACCAGCTCTTCGCTCAGCTCGATGGTGGTATTCAGGGCGCGTACGTTGTCTTGTGCCTTTTGCAGTTGGGTGTATAGCTTGTCGATGCCTACGCTCAGGTCTTCTTTGGCTTTTTCTTGTCCCAGGGCAAGGGTCTGCTGGGCTATCTTCGACTGGCGGATGCGCTTCTCACGCGCCAGTCCGTCGAACAGGTTCCAGGTGAAGCCCACACCTACGATGGTGCGGGGGACAAGATTGCTTTGTATGCCGTGGGCATAGAGGGTCTGCTTGCCGAATACGGCGATGTCCGGCAGGTAGCCGCTCTGGTCGATGCGGAGCTGCTGGCGGGCAATCTGTGACTGCAGTTGCAGTTGGTTCACGGTGTAGTTCTCCACCCGCATGGCTTGCAGGAACTCCTCTTTGGCGGGCAGTTGGTCGTTGATGAAAAGCTCCGAAGTAGGATGGATGCTGCATGTGTCTTGCAGGTTGAGCAGGGTGCGCAGGGCACTTTGCACGACGGAGGCCTCCTTCCGGGCAGCCTCCAGTGAACGGGCAGCTTCATCCATATTCACTTGGGTAAAGAGCCGGCCTGCCTTGTCTATCATGCCGGCAGCTTCCAGTTTAAGGGCATTCTGGTAATGGCGTTGTAGGCTGTTGTAAGTCTCCTGCCGCACGCGTACTACCTCTTGCGCAAGTTTCAGCCCGAAGTAGCTTTCTGCCAGCAGGGTGCGTTGCGTGGCATCGGTCTGTCCCCGGTTTTCGCGGGCGATGTCTATCATGGTGTTGCCTATCTTCGAGGCCCGGATGCGCTTGCCGCCGGAGAATACGACCCATTCGGCGGTCAGGCCGACGGAAGTCAGGTTGCGTGGAGCCAGTGGAAAGGCAAGGGTATGGGAGCCTATCTGGTCGAGTATGCTGCTGATGAATTGGTCGTCCGGCACGATGTTGTGCACAAAGTCCTTTGCCGGGTCGGTGAACTGGGAAAGGGGCTGTTTTACCTCTATCTTTTCGGAAAGATGCACGAACGTACCGGCACCTTGCAGGGAGGGGTACCAGAGGGCATTCAGTTTGTCACGTTCCGCACGGGCGGCTTCAATTCCCTTGTCGGCTATTTTCAGGCTGCGGTTGCCGTTTTGCATCTGCCTCAGGGCATCACCGAAGCTAAGGGGAAGGGAGGTTTGTGCGGCCACTCCACCGATGGCAAGCAGCACGCAGGCAGCAGCCGGAAAGAATCTCCGGCATAATAGATTATTCATAAGTTCGTTCGGTTTAGGGGTTCTTGTTTCTCTAAACAAGAGGAGGTGGGAATTGTTCAGTAGTCATCTTTTTGAATAGAACGTTACAAATATAACGAATAGTTTCCGAAGATATGGCTTATGAATGGGAGAGATATTCGGATTTGCACTATCTTTGCATTCGCTAAAATGGAATTTATGGAGAAACTTCATCCGATTATGTTTGCCGGGACGGGCAGTGATGTGGGAAAGAGCATCATTGCTGCCGCCTTCTGCCGCATCTTCAAGCAGGACGGCTATCAGCCCGCACCGTTCAAGGCACAGAATATGGCGCTCAATTCATTTGCCACTCCCGAAGGGCTGGAGATAGGCCGTGCCCAGGCTGTGCAAGCAGAAGCCGCCGGAGTGCCTTGCCACACGGACATGAATCCGCTACTGCTGAAACCACAGTCGGACCATACCTCGCAGGTTGTCCTCAACGGGCGTCCTATCGGCAACCGCAATGCTTATGAGTATTTCCGCAAGGAAGGACGCGACGAGCTGCGCCGGGAGGTTTGTGCTGCCTACGACCGCCTTGCCGCTCGCTATAATCCCGTTGTGCTGGAAGGCGCGGGAAGCATCTCCGAAATCAATCTGCGGGATACCGACCTTGTCAATCTGCCGATGGCCCTGCATGCCGGAGCCGATGTAATCCTTGTGGGGGACATTGACCGTGGCGGTGTGTTTGCCAGTGTCTATGGTTCGCTGATGTTGCTTCGTCCCCATGAGCGGGAACGCATTAAAGGAATTCTTATCAACAAGTTCCGGGGGGATATACGTCTCTTCGAGTCGGGCATTACGATGCTGGAGGAGCTTTGCGGCATTCCCGTTGTCGGGGTAGTACCTTACTACCGTGATATCTACATTGAAGAAGAAGACTCCGTGGCGCTTGCCGCAAAGTCTGTCCGTGCCGAGAAGGGAAAGGTGAACATCGCCGTCATTCTGCTGCGCCACCTCAGTAACTTTACCGATTTTAATGTCCTGGAACGTGACCCGCGCGTACATCTCTTCTATACCAACAATGTGGATGAGCTGGCAAAGGCCGACGTCATCCTGCTGCCCGGCTCCAAGAGCACGCTTGATGACCTTTACGAATTACGCCGTAACGGTGTGGCGGCTGCCATCATCCGTGCCCACCGTGAAGGTGCCACCGTGATGGGTATCTGCGGCGGCTATCAGATGATGGGGCAGGAGGTGCTCGACCCTGAGCATGTGGAGGGGGACATTGAACGCCTGCCCGGACTGGGGCTGTTGCCCATCAGTACCCGCATGTCGGGAGAGAAGGTGACCCGCCAGGTGAAGTTCGGTCTGTGCAGTCCCCATTCTCCATCTTCCACTCTCCATTCTTCATTAATGCAGGGTTATGAAATCCATATGGGAGTGACCACCCCCGTGGAAGGTACTCCCGATTCTCCCCTGAATCTTTTGGAGAACGGCTCTACCGACGGTTACTGCGTGGACTCCACCTGCATGGGGACCTATAT
>NZ_JBCNZM010000110.1:0-15420 GCF_040227615.1 Bacteroides sp. RTP31139st1_H2_RTP31139_211217
CGGTCCATGAAGTCCACCATGAGTCCTTTTACTCCCCATCCCTCATAGAGCGCAAAGGCTTCTTCGAGTTTGTCGTACAACGGTCTCCAGTGTACCCACAGATGTATGCCAACCCCCTTGCTCCTTGCATATTCCACAATTCTCGGCATGTTCAGGCACGGTATCGGTTTTGTAACGTCCGCATTGGGTCCCGCCCATCCGAAATTGAAGTTGTCATCATAGTACCAAGGAGTCTCCGCATATCCGTAGATTCCATGTGCATCCAAGCCATTGCGTGCTGCAAAATCGATGTAGTACTTGTTTGTATCGAAGTTGTTTCCCGGAGAGAACGTGCTGTCCGGCACGACATTCCCGTTCCACCATGTGAACGTGGTCCTGCAAGGCTTAATCCATGAAGTGTCTTCAATCCTGCAGGGCTCGTTCAGGCTTGTTAGTATATTCGTCTCCAGCAATCCTCCCACCCGGTCTGCAACGGAGATTACGCGCCACGGGGTACGGTGCGGGAAACTGTCTGTCTCGACCTTTATCTTCTCCTGCCCCAGTTTTGGCGAGAGCTTTCCCACCAGTCCACCCTTCTCCTTCACCAGGTACATTCCCGCATAGTCCCTTATGGCCGCTTCAGTTATAACCACTGCCACCCCGTTGTCGAACTCGAATGTCGCCGGCATCTCTATCAGCCTTTTCCTTGCCACCTTGTCATATCTTACATGACTGTATACCCCTTCGTGTGTATTCACATACCCGGGCAGGTACATGAGCAACGCCATCGGGTTTCCTTGCAAGTTGAACTGTGTCCTTTCATCATACATCACGTATGAATCCCATGCTTTCTGTTCCGGAAATTCATATCTGAATGCTATCCCGTCATCGAATGCCCTTACAACCAGGTTTATCAGACGGCCGGAATCTGACCGTTCCTGCATGGGAACGGTCATTTCATTGCAACGGCTACGTACACTACTTGTCTTGCCGACAATGAGCTTGTATGTCTCATCAATCTTTTTACGCTGCACCTTTCCTGCTTTAAGATTCCTTCCGAACTCTCCGCTATCAAAGCTGAAACCAAGCAAAGAATTTGCTATAAGAGACTGCTTCCTATAGTCGATGTCATATGAAACACTCTCCGGCGTTACTTTCAGAGAAAATCTAAGTTTTCCGTCAGGAGACGATACAGACATTCTCTGCTGTGCAGAAACAGCTATAAAACAAAATAGTGCAACACACAAAACAAGAAGTTTCTTCTTCTCTGTCATCTTAATCTGTCTTTGATTGTACATCCCTATCCTAATTGACCTCAATCCACAATCTTGCCTGAAACATTATAGCGTTTCACATCAATGTTGCCATAAACCACGTTCAACACAGGCTTTCCTGCTTTCCATTCAATAGTTCCGAAACCGGTATCAGTACTGATGAAACTTTTGAAATCACCAATCTTAGAATTGATGTACATGGTTTTGTCAACAGCATCATACCGCACTCCTGTAAGCCCCTGCAACATTCCATAGCTTGCCATGGCACGTGCATACCAATGCCCGCACTCTATCTCATTGAATGGGTTTCTTACTCTTCCATCATATCTCTCACGGCATTCACGGACAATATCCAAGCCCTTTTCCACCTCACCTTTCATCATCAAATGACTGGCAACCTGATATTCGATACCGGTCCAGACTTCATTGCTGTATACAAAAGGCAGTGACAGCATACCACCCTTCGGCCATGTGCAAAGCAATAATCCGCCATCCTTACCACAAGCATACACCGGTCTTTGAGGATTGAAATGGTCTACCAAGTCATGTTTCAGATTGTATTTGTGTACGGCCACCAGATGGCTCCTGACCTTTTCATTGTCCAGCACTTCATCCAGTCCGCATACGGAAGCCATCCACATCCCTAAAATTCCATCGGACAGACAACCGGTACCGTATTGGTATTTTGGCCCTTCTTCCTTCAGCAATTTCAGGGCCTCATCGGAATAACTTCCCCCGAAAGACATTACATCAACCGGATTGGGAGCCTGAAGCCCTTCCCACTGAATCTTCTGTATGAAATATTCTCCATCGAAGAGTGCAGTTTCCATATATTTCTTGCCCTTTGACAGCAGGGCCGTATATTCCTTAACGGGTTGCTTCAGCTCCTTGCCCATCTCTATAAACGCAGTCAAAGCTCCCAAATAGAAACTTGTACACATGCCGTCCGGTCCCCAGAACTCGATGTCATAAGTATTGTGGTGCGGCTCTTCAAGATAGCCCTTATGCAAGGGGTCCCATGTACGGATGCAATAGTCAAGACTCTTTTTCACTGCCGGGAAAAGGTCTTTCATCCACTGTGTATCCCCGCTGATACGCCATTCACGGTAAACTTTCATAATCCCGCCCAACTGTCCGTCGGCAGCAGCATGGAAGTTGTGAGGCGGTGCCGAAATAGGCAAGTTGACTCTAAAATTCTGGTGTCCTTCCGTATTCTGGCTTACCCTGAATTCCGTTTCACGCAAGGTTCTTTCCAAAGACGGGAACAAATGGGGCAAAGCCTGTGCATAGTTCCACACATGCGTACAACTTCCGTGACAAGAGCCAAAAGAATCCTGACATCCTTCCCAAGCCCAAAATCTTCCATCCCATTGACGTAATACCGTAGGAGATTTCAATATAGTTAAATTAGTAGCAACAGCCTCCAGTACTTCTGCCGGCAAAGAGGAACTATAGAATGCATCACTGAACAGCCGGCTGTTCTTTTCCAGCATCGCCTGATTTGCATCCCAATAGCCGATAACCTCATTCAAACTCTTGAAACGCTCCGAGTACCAAGGTCTGTAGGTAGCTTCGACATCTCCTTCATCTGCCAGGAATTGTTTTTCTTCCTCAGAAGAATCCACAACCTGCCAGTCTCCCCAACTGTTGCTTTCAAAATCGGCAAGTAAGGTGGATGTAGAAGACAAGTTGTAAATATCTTCATTCCTATTGTCTGTCAACACAAACTGGTCGGCCAGAATATGTCCCCACGGGTAAACATCCAAATCAATGACTTTCACAAAAGCCTTCTTTCCTTGATAAGGTTTCAAATCCCATACGGTTTCACTCAGAGTCTCCGTCTGATTTCCGACCGCCGTCTCTACAATCTTTCCGTCTACTACAAGATTTACAGAAGTACGGTCAGCCTGACTGCCTCCACCTACCAGAAACTTCAGATATCTTTTCCCAATATTGAACTCAGGAGACTGAATAATACCCGTCAGTCCATCTCCACCCTTATCGAACGAGTTCAGCAACTGCTTGCCGACAAAGCCGCTCACAGGTTGCTGACCGGAAGCCGTTCCCTTGCAGGGCATTCCCGTAAATGCCTGTCCTACCTTTCTGGCACCACCGATAGAAAGGTTTGAATCGGGCAGATACCAGCAGAAGTTTACCTTGACTGTTTTTGTCTCTCCCGGCTGCAACGTCAGCGGAACATAAACAGATGCTCCCGGAGCAACACCCTTAACCGGCTGCTTATCAGCAATCCGCCCATAGCGAATATTATCCCAAACCACAGTCTGCGGATCGAACCAGGCACCACGGAACCAACAATGGTCTACAACAGCAACAGCATTGTCCACATAAATAGCTAGCCCACTGTTGTTCTGATCGGATTCTAAAACAAACCCGTTCTTTACCCCTCGGATAGTACCCTGACCATCTATGAAATTTTTGGTATTATAAGAAAATACCGTCTCGATAGCCTTACCGGAAGTATTTGTAAATTGATATTCCAGTACTCCAACCGGCAAACTGGAATTGTCCACATCCGTCGGAATGAAAGGACTCCAACCCGTAATCTTTGCAGCCAAAGGCATATCCTTGTCTTTCAAATCTACAGTTGCAAAAGGGAAACGTGCCTGGAATACCGCTTCTTCAAAGCGTGGAAGACCGTACGTCTTGTCTCCCCTACCTAAACCACTCTGTGCAGGACCAAATAACTTCCAAGTCGGAACCTGCCCTTCCAATACCTTTGCTCCGTTCTCAACCCCCTTTACATAAATCGCAGCAAAGGTATACGGCTCATTCATCACATCAGGATGGTGTCTGAGAGACACATGCGAAATGGCACCGGTTCCCTCCAAACAGAACATTCCGGCGCCGATTCCCCCTATAGGAAATGCAATCTTATCCAGATATTCCTTTTGATACTTACCGTTAAACTCCCGCCCTTCACTGTTCTGGGACATTGCTTTACCCGGAAACAGTATAGCCACATTAAATAGGGCCAATAAGGTTAAAGTTGATCTTACCATAGTTGAATTATTAATGTTAACGAATCATTATTCTATTTTTCCAAATTTATCAAGGATGCGGTTGTACGCTTCAGCCGCTGCTCCATTTCCCCAATCATAGATTGTAAACTCACCCATACCTTCACCTGCCGGATTTGTACGGCCGCCATGCCCGTAATTTTCCATCATGAATCCATAATCCTCTGAAGCAAAGAACGGATGAACTTTTTCCCATTGCTGTTTGGTTTGAGGATTTTCAGTACAATACATCATTACAAAAGATGCCTTAAGTGCAGCATATCCCCGTTCTATATACTCTGGCTTATCAAGAAGTTTTCCATATTGAATGATGAGTTCGGAAAAAAGACTTTCGCGTGAATCATTCCATTCACCATCGGCATTCAACACACCAAAACCACCCAATACATTTACATACATGTATGGCGGCTGCCACGATGCTTGGGTCATCAGCAATTCATCAAGTGTACGCTGTCCATAATCAAGATATTCTTTATTTGAGGTAAGACGATAGCACTCCAGTAAGGCTTCAGCTGTCCAGAACATTGAAAAATTATTCTGTTTATGCATATTGTTCCGCAAAACTTTTTTACCTACCAAGTTATCCGAACCGTAACGAGAACAAGACCAATAGGTTTCAAAGTCTTCCCACTTCCCAACCGGGATAATTTCATGGATAACTGCATTCATAGCTCTAAATGCTGCCCGTTTATACTCTTCCTTATGTGTAAGCTCATACAGTTTAAGTAAAAAAGTAACTGATAAAGATGTTTCAGGAGAAGCATTCAAATGGTTCATCGGCTGCATTGTCTTTAAGTCAAGCCAGCCAGGGAAAAAACCATTTTCATACTGTATTCCAAGTAAAGCCATCGCATAATCTTCTGCATAAGCCAAAAGACGGGCATCTTTTTCTAATTCATCATACCACCGAAGCATCAACAATGCTGTCCAACTCATATCAAGAATATGATACGGAGATTCTTTCGGATTCCAGGTATAAGGATTTCTGTTGGAATTTCCCCAATAATAGGTATTCCACCCCTTGCTCCGATTATACTTTTTACCATCAATCTCTACTTCATGCATTTCCGTACCGATAAGTCCATAGAAAAAACCATTCCTCTGCGGAAATGACAGAGCCAGTTCTTTTGTCAAATTTGCTTTTGCAAGAAGCTCCCTATTACCGGTTCTTCTTGCATATCGATATAATCCACTTGCAGAACGCAATGAACTGAACCATGCCTGATTCCAGATAGAACGAAATTCACGTTCATTAATCTCTCCCGGATAATTAGGACTTTGAGTAACATTCACAATGAATACGGGAGCACCCACTTTTTTCCCATCTAACTCAAATTGCTGCCACACATTTTCTGACCATGAATTAAAAGCCCAATTATAAGTATGTTTCACATACGTTTCTAGGTTTTCCTTCACCGGATTACCTTTCTCATATGCAGCATGCCCCCATCGACTCCACATAAATTCTAACGGCTTATTAAAAGGATTCCGCAATACTTCCTTGCTATCAGAATACATCAAATAAAAGCCTATTTCAATATCTCCTTTTGGGTAAGTAGTTTCTTGATCACGCTCAAACAGAACGTGTTCGGATACATGGTTATTACACATTCCGAGAATAAGTGTATTAGAGGATGCGTCCATATCCATATACCATCGTACAGGAGTCCCCTTCTGCATAATATCCAAATCGGGAATAAGAATAAGAGTTTGATGATCGTCTGCTACAATAAGGGCAGGAGAACGGAATACATGTTGATCGATGACATTTCTATCAGTAGGAGTAAGATGTGGCGCCCAATGGAACGAAGGTAAAAAATCCGGCTTTACGGCTATACGCCAATCACCTTGTTGAACAGAGTTTTTAAGCGAAAAAGAAAGGTTTATGTACAAAGTGTTGTTATCTATCACTTTCACATGGCTTTTTCCTCTCTCAATTCCTAATAAATCATACTGTATAGCATCAATAGCTTTACTAAAATTCTTCGGAAAAACACCCTTATTCAACTCAATTCTCTCTTGTGCATCCCAATGCTCTTGAGCACAGATGCCTATGTTGGACATTATCATCCAAACAAAAGTTATAATTAATGTGCGTGTGTTCATGATATTATATTTATCAATATAATTAAAACTCTCCCATATCAGCCAATTCAGCCTTCATTAAAAAAACATTATAAGGCATCCACATTGACATCGTAAAATATAAATTATCACCAGTTACCGACAACGGATGAATGTAAGAACCATACAATTGGGCATACTCTCTACCATTAGCAAGCTCATAGGGTTCACTCCATGGGCCAGTTATGTCTTCTGCCGTACGCATAGTTATATTATATCTATCTGCATTGAAATAAGCAATTATCCATTTCTTATGTGTCTCGTTATATATAAAAGAAAGTTCACCAACCTTATCTTCTATTAATACTGTTGCCTCATTTTCATTGCCTTTTATCCATTGATTAGTAAAAGCATTCCAATATTCATAAGCTGTCTTATTCTCAATATCTGTTTCATGAAATCGTGCTAATTTAGCATTGCTATCCCTCCCCGTTTGAGTACCTATCATATAAACATATCCATCTTTCTTAAAGTACCCTACCTGGCCAAAAAAACTATAAGATGAGAAGGTTATATCTTTACATTTAGCCCATGTCAAACCATTATCAACCGACTTATATATTCCCGAATAATTTGTAATCCATCCCGTCCAATTTCTCATATTAAAATAATGCACATAATCTATTCCATTAGCACGAATAGCAGCTGTTGGGATAGAAGTCCAATCACCATTACCTGACGAATCTTTTCCCCCATATACTATCTCGCGGGCATACCCTTTATCATCAGTAGCCATATTGCTGAATGACAATCCATCTTCTAAATCATTATCCTCCGAGAAAGCCAGCACATTACTACGCCAACTCCCTCCGTTAGGTCCAGGATTAGCCAGATTAGGCTTAAAGTCATACCCAAAAGTATCACCAAAGAAAATTCCATATTTTCCGGGCTGCATCTCCCAAATAATGCCAAGATCTGTTCCTCCTACATTCCATTTTGTCGCAGTATTATTAGGGTTTGGGAAGTTTTCTCCGTCCATAGAACTACCAGTTACACGAGCAGTACGACTGACGCTTCGGATAAAGAATCCCCAACGGTTATCCACATTCAAAGAAAGGTCATTCGATTTGTTTCCATCTTTATAAACTGCTACCAATATCAATCTAAAATTCTGGGGATCCGTCTTCTGAACCACATAATTAAATACATAATCTGCAGTTAACTCATTTCTATCTATTTTGACTGAATAACTATTTCCTCCACTTTTTCGAACCATCAGATAATCTATGGCATCTATATTCTTAAAATTCAGAATCGTTGAAACAACCTTCGTGTCTTTATTTGGAATCAGAAAAGTTTTCGCAGAGATAATCTCATCAACTGGTATAAAAGGCTCATTTTCCTCTTTATCCGAACAAGAAAACAACAAGAATATAGAGAAAGAAAGAACCATAAATAGAATATTTTTCATAGCGTCTGTTTTAAGTCAGTTTACTGTATCTATAGATGCAGTACACGGGAAGCATAGAAATACCGGACTGCATCTATGATACAGCAAACTTTAATTATTGAATGTCAATTACCTGACCTTCGGAGTATATTCTGCTGGATATTCCGGTTTCTACAACTTCGTCTGTCAAGTTTCCTACCAATTTTACAACAAATCTGTACCTTTTATTCGCATCGATTGCAATGCCTTCGGCAAATGTCCCTTCATTACCAATGGTTATCACATCTCTATAGATGTCATTCTCCACTTTCTGAATACTTACTTCAAGAGGCCTCAAAAACTCATCAGGTATATTATCTGGAATTTGCCATGTCAACTTCACTGTATTCCCTTGTACTGAATAATCAAGGTTTTCCACTTTAGGCAAAATATAATGTGTTCCTTTACTGCCTACAACATCTCTGTCGTAACAACCAGTAAACAATAAACAAGTAAATATTACCATGCATATTCTTACTATATTTTTCATAATCATAATTCTAAAAGTTTAATATTAATATCCCGGATTTTGTGTATAATTACCTTTTGCCCACTTCATCTGAGCCTGTGATATGGGGAAGAATTCATCCCTACCAGCAGTAAAGCGTGCTATATTCATCCAGTCAAATCTATTTCTTTCCACTGCAAAATAAGCATTCATCGTTTTCTCCAGAGTTCCCCAACGCTGCAAGTCGAAGAAACGGCGTCCTTCACAAGCTAGTTCAAGACGGTTTTCCCATTCCATGGCCTTCCATGCAAATTCTTTGGTCCATGTACAATTCACACCAGGTTTATACAACTCACATTTGTAGTTCAGAATATAGCTTCCATCCGCAGTTTTCAGATTCTCAAGACTATTGGCGGCACGCTGACGAATTTTATTAATCAAAGGCAAAGCTTCATCTTGTCTGTCCAATTGAATTAGGACTTCTGCTTTCCATAGTATCACTTCATCATATCTGATTAATCTCTTGTTCATAGAGTTAAACTGCCAACCATCGTACAGCAAACAGTCACAATTAGGATGCGGTAATTCCTTCACAGATTTCAAATAACCATACTCAACACCATTACGAATACCACGAGCCTCAAAAATCAAATAAGGGTCATACTTCCAAGGCTGTCCGGGTGCACATATCGTATGACTGAAACGAGGGTCGAAAGTGTAGCGGTCGAAGAAAGCCTTATTACCGGCATCTACAAGTGTAATATCATCCGAACCATCGGCTTTCTTTATGTAATCACCATAGCAATCATCATTATAGGTATCAAACAACGGTAATCCATTTTCACCAGTCTTAAAAGCATTACCCATTGTATAGCTTGCATGATGGAAACCACAACACTGAAAACCTCCCCAATTCCACGGATGATTCAGTCCTTCACTTCTATTGATTTTACCCCCAGTAGAACTATTATCATTGATAGAATACTGAATCTCCCAAATGGATTCTTTCGTATTGTTATCAGACTCAATCATGAAATTCTCACCAAAATTGCTACATAAGTCCAAAGCTTTACCTTCTTGTTCCGTCAACTTGTTCAGATAAATCAAAGCTTCATTCAGCCGTTCTTTGTTTACATTAATCACCTGATGTCTCTCATCTTGCTCATAAGCCATAAACATCAATGTTCTTGCAACCATTGCCGTTGCCGCATTCTTATTGACTCTTCCTTTATCTATCTGTACTTCTGGAAGATATGACTCTGCATCCTTGAAATCCTTAAGAATTCTCTCCCACAGATACTGATCATTCGGATAGTTCTTGTCCCTATTCGGTACAGCCTCAAAATCTGCAGAAGTACCTGTTATAGTTTCATCCATGTAAGGTATATATTTGAAGAACTCTTTCAGTCTGAAATGAGTAAATCCGCGAAGAAACAGCATCTCACCCATTCGACTGTTCTTTACTGGAAAATCTTCTTCAGAAATCGGCTGCATTTTCTGGATTGCAGTATTACATCTTTGGATAACTTGATAAGAAACATACCAAGGGTAATCAATAGGCCAGCCATTAGGAGTCAAATTCACAAAGGTTTCCATATATCCCCATCCATCGCCGCCGTCCCAGACGCCTCCTCCTCCTTTATAAGAGTCATCAGAACGAAGAGAACCAGACCACCAAGGTGAGAATGGTGAATCCCAAGACGGAATATCTGTCATTCTTGCATAAGCAGCTGTTACAAAGCCTTCCATATCACTTGGTTTAACAAGCAAGTTCTCATCCAAAACTTGTTTGGGATTTACTTGTAGGAAATCCTCACATCCGGTCAAGCCGAATGTAGCGGTTAAAATCAATAATGATGATATAAACTTTTTCATTGTGTTTTTTTAATTAAAATGTAACATTAAGTCCGAAAGTCATTGTGAATGGAGTCAAATATCCATAACCAGACATTTCCGGGTCAAAACTTGTAAATTGGTCATCTCCCCAGAATTTCTTCAAAGTAAATACGTTTCTTGCAGAAGCATATACTCTCAAATTTTTCATCATCATCTTGTTGGTGATTTTAGCAGGAAAAGTATAACCCAATTCTATATTTCTCAACTTCAAGTAAGAACCATCTTCTATATAATAAGTAGACATTCTCTGTTCATTATTGGTCATAACATTTGTCATCGCCGGAATATCTGAATCAGGATTGTCAAACGACCAAGCATCCAATAATCTAGTCGGATGATTTTTTCCGACAGGAACGGAACCTGATATATGCCAAAAATCACTCTGACGCTTCCAATCATTACTTACCTGATTACCAAACACACCTTGGAAAAACATATTCAAATCAAAATTACGATATTTGAAATCGAAAGTGATTCCTCCAAAGAAATCTGGATCGGCTGTTCCGATATACGTTCTGTCAGTCAATTCATCTACACGACCATCACCATCCAAATCTTTATAACGAATTCGACCAATAGCTTTTCCTGGTTGTTCAGCATGGTTATCCACTTCCTCTTGTGTCTTGAAAATTCCATCAGCTACAAGACCATAAAATACATTGGGAGACCTACCAATAACGAAGTCACGGACACCATCTCCCGGATATTTATTAATTACGTTTTCAGGAAGCTCTGTCAATTTCGTCTTATAAGTACCTATATTTGCTGAAATAGTATACTGGAATTCGGCACTTGGGTCATTCCTAAAACTAACTTCAAATTCAAGACCTTGATTATTCATATTTGCACCATTAATCCAAGGTTCTCCACCTTCTCCCATCACAGCAATATAAGGAGTCTGTACAAGAATATCCTTTGTCTTCTTGAAATAGTATCCTAAAGAACCTGTAAGACGTTGGTTGAAAAATCCGAAGTCGACAGCCAAATCCGTCTGCGTAGTAGTTTCCCACTTCAAGTCAGGATTACCAAGCCAAGTTCTGCTATAACCGGAATACAAGGGACCACTCTCATTACCCTGAATAGGATAAGATGTTCCAAAATAATTTGTTGTAAACGGAGTGGTAGTATATCCTCTCGGAAGACCTTGCACACTTCCGTTTGCTCCCCAGCTAGCACGTAATTTAAGATCGGACAGAAAGTCAAAATCTTCCATAAAAGCTTCATCCTTGATTCTCCAACCAACGGAGAAAGCAGGGAAAGTAGCATAACGGTTATTCTCACCGAATAAAGAAGAACCGTCACGACGAACGGTAGCAGACAGCAAGTACTT
The DNA here is from genome assembly GCF_040227615.1 of Bacteroides sp. RTP31139st1_H2_RTP31139_211217. Lineage (NCBI taxonomy): Bacteria > Pseudomonadati > Bacteroidota > Bacteroidia > Bacteroidales > Bacteroidaceae > Bacteroides > Bacteroides sp. RTP31139st1_H2_RTP31139_211217. Next base: position 11,519 of record NZ_JBCNZM010000110.1, read on the forward strand.
TCCGTTATAAACATAGTTGGCCTTACCAAACAAAGAGAAATAGGTATATTCATCTGCAGAACTACCTAAGTTATATTTCTCTCCGGTAGTTACACCAATATGTGCAAAATCTCTATCTTCCAAATAAATACCTTCTCTTCTTGCAGAAAATCCTTCTTGAACGAATCTGGTTGCCTCAGTACCCAACACAACATCCAAATTGTGTTTACCAGTACTCAATGTATATGACAAAGTGTTAGTCCATACATAACTCAACGGATGTGATTGATAACTGCCTACATAGTTTTCTCCATCGCTATTTCTTCCTCCAGTTTCCGACCAAACACCATCAACAGCACGATTATAAGCATTGCCATAATCAAGACCGAACTGGGTTCTTGCCGAAATGCCTTTCCAAATATTCAAATCGAGGAAAATATTACCAATAATCTTCACATAATTATTGATATTATCCTTATTCATTGTCAATAATCGAACAGGGTTGGTAAAATCATCAAAACCCGGAGCACCAGCCCATCCACCATTTTCATCATATACAGGAGAGGCAGGAGGATTAATCATCGCCCACCATGTTTCACTTTGGTCTCTATACTGCAAATAAGATACTGCAAGATTTTCACCAACTTTCAAATGATTTTTTATCAAACTATATTCAGTATTAGCACGTATCGAATATTGTCTGAAGAATGTATGTATCTGTGTACCTTCATTATTGAAATAACCCAACGAGAACAAGCTTTTGGATTTCTCAGAACCATTAGAAATGGTCAACTGATGATTATGAGAAATAGCAGTCTGAAAAATTTCTCCCATCCAATCTGTATCACTTCCTCTTACAGTTTGGTCTGCATTAAGGTATTCAGCAACTTTAACTTCGTCCAAAACAGCTATTCCATTATCACCTCTATGCCATGTATAATTATACGCTGAAGGCAAAGAAATAGAAGTACCATATACTCTTTCATCATAAGCTTGAGCTTGGAATGCTGCTCTACCATATTGTTCAGCATTCATCAAAGTAGGTTTGTTCAATACAGTATTGATAGAAACACTACCATTATACTCAATGTTTGTCTTACCTGCTTGACCCTTTTTTGTCTGAATCAAAATAACACCACCGGAAGCTCTTGCACCATAAATAGAGGCAGATGCTGCATCTTTCAAAACTTGAATAGATTCAATATCACCAGAATTTATATCACGAAGATTCAAATTTTCAGTAGGCATACCATCCAAAACAATTAAAGGCTTAACTCCTCCCGAAAGAGAAGACAATCCACGAATCTGCACCGTAATTCCTTCAGCAGGATTACCACCATTTGTAGTGATATGCACACCAGCCATCTTTCCTTGTAATGACTTCATGGCATTGGCAGAAGCATTTTTCTTTAAATCACTCGCATTTGCCATTGCAACAGAACCTGTCAAATCCGCTTTCTTCTGTGTCATATAACCAGTGTATACCACAACTTCTGACAACATTGTAGCATCACTCTTCATGATAACATTCAAAAAGTTTAAGCCTTTAACCGAATATTCTTCCGTTTTTTGACCAATATAAGAAAAGACTAATATAGCCTTATCAGAAGGTATTTTTATAGAGTATTTTCCATCAATATCAGTCGTGGTACCGATAGTAGTTCCTTTAACAACAACATTCACTCCAATAAGAGGTTCATTCGTTCCTTCTTCCAAAACCGTTCCTTGTATTATCCTCTCTTGTTGAATCACGTTAGAAGTATCTATACCATGTCCAGATACTTGAATAAACTCTTTTGTCTCCGATACAGCCACAGAAAGAGGTAAACTATCCCCTGCATAAGCTGTCAATGATAACATTGATACCAATGCCACGAAACCATTTCTTTTGAAATATTTCATAATATAAATAAAAAAGGTTAATAAAATAATATTATTTACTATACAATACGTTTTTCCTAGAATTGTACTGCACAGCCTCTATACTCAAACTTTTATTTTACCATCTTGGAATTTCCAAACCGTCCTTGCTCGGCAAAGCCGGGAATTTGGCATGCGGCTCGGCCTGGTACCAGAAAGTGGTCGACGAGATATCCGACTTCTGGTTGTTGTAGCGTCCGTCATGACGCCATCCCAAATCCTGTATCGTGACCTTCAGGTCCTTGTCGAAGCGTACCGGGTCAAGGATATGCCAGCGGTACAGTCCGAAAGCGGTCACCGCACGGTACAGCCCGTCGGGACGGATTACCTGGTGCATGCCGGCATAAGGGGTGGTGAACTCCTGGTACTGGCGCGTCTTCTGGTTCTCGAAATTGTACGAACCGCAGATGTAGTCCTCAACCCCGGTCCCGCAGATAGTCGGGTATTCCCTGTCACCGTCCATGTAGAACTTGATTTCCCCTTCACCCCACCAGCAGTTGTCGTTTACACGCCATGCCAGGTAGGTACCCACGTACTGTCCCTTGCCCTTCACACCGTCAATCAGCGTGTGCAGCGACCCCTGGGTCGGGTTGGAGCGGCGGAACTGCGCGTGGAAGTAGGCCTCGTCCTCAGGAACTTCTGTCAAGGTGTAGTTGATTTGGTAGTACAGGCGCATCTCCTCGGCGGTGTTGATGTTCTCCAGCGTGATACGGGCTTTCTTGCGGAAAGGCATCTTCCAGTAGCAGTTGAAGGCGCTGCCCGGATTCACGCAAACGGCCAGTGAGGAGAGCTGTGCATATTCATTGTATGCGCTGCAGAAGAAGTCACCCACCGGACATTCGACGGAAGGCTCCTTCTCGTCGTCCCAGTACATTCTCAGGATGGAGAAGCGCCAGTTCCCGGTCGGTGTCATCCAGATCTGCTGGATGGCTCCCGGACCCTCGATTTCCGCAATCGTGATTGTCTCTCCCGGTTTCACGATGATGAAGGGGTTTACCTTCCAACCCTTGCCCAGGTCCTTGGCCGCATGATGAGCGTTGGCCACATTGCGCTGATCCTTGTCCCTGACCGGATCGGCCATGCCGCCCTTGCCCTTCTCGCCCGTGAAGTTCTCAGGGCTGATGGAACGTGTCTTCGCATCGGACAGTCTTGACAGGTTACCCATGTTCATGTCCAGACCGTTGAACGGGTAGTTGCTTTGGGCGTAAACACCCACGGTGGCCATGCATAAGGCCGCCAAAATTAATGATTTGATTCTCATGTTTTAAATAGATTAATGGTTTGTATATTTAGTTAATGGTTTCAGCAAGTTTTGCCAGTTCAAGATATTTCTTGTATAGTTTTTCGTAGATGAGGGCTCTTTTCTCATCCGGCCGGTATTCAGCCTCGATGTCCGACCCCATGTGCCTTGTCGCCTCGTTGATATCCTTGTACACCCCTGCGGCAACTGCCGCGAACATTGCCGCTCCCAAGGCACAGGTCTGTTCCGAGCGTACCACACGGATAGGCATGTCCAGCACGTCCGCCAGCGTCTGCATCACGAAGGGCGCCTTCTTGCTGATACCTCCGATGGCATTGACCGAATCAATGCGCAGCCCCTGGCCCTTCATATGCTCCACAATACGGCGGGAACCGAAGGCGGTGGCTTCCACCAGCGCACGGAATATTTCCGGGGCGCTGGTACCCAGCGTGAGTCCCGCAACGGCACCCTTCACGTTCTGGTCCGCATCGGGGGTACGGCGGCCGTTCATCCAGTCCAGGGCGACAACACCGTCCTCGGAGGGTTCCATGTCCTGGGCCTCACGGGTGAGTTCCACCAGCATGCCGTCCAGAACTTTCTGCCTGGCCTCCCCTCCGGGGATATCTTTCAGTGTCCATGCCAGCATCTTCCTGAACCAGGCGTAGATGTCTCCGAAAGCCGACTGCCCGGCTTCGAAACCGATGAATCCCGGAAGCACCGAACCGTCCACCTGGCCGCAGATTCCCTTGATACAGCGTCCGCC
>NZ_JBCNZM010000111.1:0-12856 GCF_040227615.1 Bacteroides sp. RTP31139st1_H2_RTP31139_211217
GCTCCGAGACTTTCCCCAACAGCGCATAAACCGTTCCCTTCATTCCAGGCAGCCGGACGATGCGGTCCAGCACATCGCCTCCGTCCGCTCTTGCACTGCCTGCCAGGAAGAAAATGAAGAGTGGCAAATGGAGAATGAAGCATTTCATTGAATTCATTGTTCCGACAATATCAGTCTATTGCCCTGACGTGTACACTTCAAGTCGAACGTCCAGCATATCAGCTCGGCCACAGACTCCGGGGAGTTATTCGAAAATTCGACCGTCAGCCGCCGTTTACCCAGGGTTGGCGACGCGGCTTCTATCTGCCAGCCGGCAGACTCCTTATTGATGGCACGCAGCACATCCTCCAGGCACTCGTCCTTGAAACGGATGTTGCTGGTGTAACGGTCAAAAAGCTCCGGATTCCCCGTCTCGCTGACGAGCAGACTGCCCCCCTGCAAGATAACCGTTTCTCCCGCCTCTACAAAGACCGTCTGTTCCTCTTGTTTCAGCAGCACCTTCACCTTCCCGCGCTTCACGGACAAGCTGAAGGCCCCCCCTTCATTGCTCCTGACATTGAAAGCCGTGCCCAGCACCTCCACACGCACCCTCGCCGTCTCAATCGTAAAAGCCTGCTCGGGTTTCTTTGCCACATCGAAGAAGGCTTCACCCTGCAGGTTCACTTCCCGCTTGTCTTCCGCAAAATGTTCGGGATACTTCAGCGTGCTTTCCTGCGCCAGATATACCACCGAACCGTCTTCAAGGGTCTTGACCAGTGTGGGCTTCTCCCGGTTCTCCTCCGTCAGCAAGCTACGACTGTCCCCACCTTGTTCCGGTACGGCCCACCATGCGGCAAAACATACGATTCCGGCAATCACGGCTGCCGAAACGCTCCCCCACTTGAGGTAAAGCCTGCGGTGCGTTGCCGAAGCGTGTTCCGCATCTGCCGGCAGCAGGCAGTCCGTTTCGAAGCGGGCATAAAGCCGTACCCATGCCTCGTCGGTCCTTGTCTTCTTTTTATCTACTTCCATCATTGTGTCCGGATATAATTATCAATTTCATTTCGTAAGGTTCGGAGTACCTTGGTCATTTCCGCTTCCACCGTCTTGACGGACAACGAAAGCGACAAGGCAATCTCTGCATATTTCTTCCCCTCCATGCGGTGCATCCTGAAAATCTGCTGCCGGCGCCGGGGCTGCTTGTCGAGCGTATGCCGGATGAGGGTCTGAAGTTCCTCGTATTCCAAATGCGCGTGGGGGTCGGACGAATAGCCCGGCCCGGACTCCGTACGGACAGATGCCCGATAGCGCTCCTTGACCTCCTGATACTCACAAAACTGCACGGCTTCATTCCTCACAGAACGGTAGAGATAGCTTTTCACGGACTGGAATACTTGTAACCGCTCCCGGTTCTTCCACAGCACGTAGAACAGCTCCTCCACAATTTCCTCGGCAGACGCCGTATCACCCGTGATGCCCGCAGCATACCAGCAAAGAGGGGAATAATACCGGCGGAAGATTCCTTCGAACGCCTTTATATCGCCCTCCTTTATTCTGGCCAGTATCATCAGTTCGTCCAGCATACACGGTGTTTTTTCTCGGTTGCTCCAAATATAAGGAAAACTATCAGATAATCAATTGGATTGTTTCCGCAATTTGCTGACTGCATTCTCCAGGGATTCCGTAGGTTCTATGATATTGTAGTTCCTCCAGAAGTCTTCGTTCCAGTACTCATCCACCAGGTCGTAGAATACCTGCTTCCGTTTGAAGGTGTTCTTGTTGGAGATGCCGGAGAGAGGGCTTTCCGTCCTGTCGGTCACCACCATTTCAGAGAAAGCGGTGTAGCTGGAGGAGAACAGCCTTTTTTTCCAGTCGCATTTAAAGCGGATGACATTCCGTATATAGTTCAGGTAAGTCTTGGCCCCCTGCTGCTTGTAGGTCACCAGATAGGTGACTTCCTGCGGGCGGAACCGTAAGCCGACGGGCTTCTTATGCAGAATGGCCTCCACTGCCTTCACCCGATTTGCCATGTCCAGGCCAAACTCGGCACGTGTAAAGGAAAGCCGTTCGTAGTCTATATACAGTTTCCCGATGAACAAGGCATACATCAGGCTGACCCGCGGACGGAAGCTGACCACATACTGCATGCGGTTATCCAAATTGACGGGGTCCTCCATACGGAATTCATAATAGTCCAGATTGTCCGTGCTCAACAGCGCATCGCCATTCTTCACAATGTCCAGATAAAGGGACAAATTGGGACCTCCCACCACTTTCACAGCCAGCGTGTCACTCTGCTTTTGGCTCAGCAGGCGGCGGCCTTTCAGCAGCTGCACCTTGTCGCGGTCTACATCGCGGGAGTTATAATCCGTCTTATAGACATCCATCACTGCCTCGGACACGCTGATATAGCGGCGGCGCTTCTGCACGGTTTCCCGATAGAAGGCGGTCAGCATGTTGTCATTGCCAGAATAATTTACTGGAATTTTCTTGATGGCCTCTTCCACTATGACGCGGGGATTATTGCCATAGACCACAATCTCGCTCAAAAGATTGGGGGCCGGTATCATCCAGATGGTCAGCTCGCCCGTTTTTTCAAGTTCTTCCAGAGAGAGGTGTGTAGTGAGATAGCCGATATGGGAGACTTCCAGTCCACGGAAAGCTTCCGCTTCCGCTACTTTCAAGGAGAATGTGCCGTCGGCATTGGTCACCGTTCCGATATTGTTGCCGACAACAGAGACGTTCACGTTTTCGAGTTTCTTCCTGCTGTCCTTGTTCTTGACCGTACCGGTGATGACGAGCTCGTTCACTGCCGCGTCCTGCGCCATCAACGGGGTGATACCCGAAGATAAGAATGCAAACAAACACCCAAGTGTAAATCCTACAAAGTTTTTCATAAGGCATGTTTTTAAGGGGTTTCTATTAATAAGAGCGGTGAGGAAGATAAAACCCTATAGAATGGAGAGAAAAATACAAAAAAAGTAGCACGTTGATAATCAGAGAGAAATTTTGCCAAGACATTGCCATAGGTTTGGCAAAACGTTGCCATGCCTATGGCAAAAGTTTGCCAACGCGGTGGCAAAGTCTTGCCAATAGTAAGGCAAAACCTTGTCAAGCTGTCGGCAATAGCTTAGTTGAATTGTTGGGGCTTCCGCTGGCTCAGAATAACGTAGATGATGACCGGCGCACCGATAATGGGCGTGACGGCATTCAAGGGAATAATACCCGCTTCGCCGGGCAAGACGCAAATCAGATTGCAAAGCAGTGCCACTGCACCGCCACTCAGGATGGTGACCGGCAATAGGGAATTGTGATTGGCTGTCCCCAATATCATGCGGGCCACATGCGGCACGGCCAGGCCAATAAAGGCGACCGGACCACAGAAAGCGGTGGTGACAGCCGTCAAGAGCCCGGTGATAACCAAAAGCCAGTTGCGCACACGGCGGATATTGACACCTAGATTTTCGGCATAGCGCTCTCCCAGCAACAAGGCGTTCAGGGACTTTATCAACAATAATGAGCCGAACAGTCCCACAATGGTGACCAGCGCAAAGGCCGGCATCTGCTGTAGGGAAACTCCACCGAAGTTGCCCAGCCCCCATATCATATAGGACTGCACCCCCTCTGCCGTAGCAAAGAAGTTCAGCAGGGCAATGGCCGAAGAAGCGATGTAGCCTATCATGATACCCGTTATCAGCAGCATGATATTGCTCTTTATCAGCGTGGAAAAGAAAAGGATAAGTGCCATAATCAGCATGGCTCCGATAAATGCGCCAAGCAGTACGGAGAAGAAGCCGGACAAACTGAACGCCCCTGCCGTGATGCTGCCGCCAAACAGCAACATGACGAAGGCCACTCCCAGACTTGCCCCGGCGTTGATGCCCAGAATGGATGGTCCTGCCAGCGGATTCTTGAAAGCCGTCTGCAACATCAGTCCGCAGACAGCCAATGCGCCACCGCAAAGCAGCGCCGTCAGCGCTTGGGGCAAACGGGATTCCCAAAGGATGAAGCTCCAGCTTGCCTTCTCCCCCTCTCCACCGAGCAGGATACGGAAAACATCGGCAGGCGGAATCGAAACCGACCCTACCAGCAGATTGCCCGCAAAAAGCAATAAGATTACTACTCCCAACCCGATACCATATTTCCAGCCTTTACTCATAGTTACATTATTTAGCACACAAAGACACGGAGGCACAGAGTTTTCTATTACTTTCACAAAAGTTCCGTATCTCTGTGTTCATCACTCCTTCAGTCTGCAAAAATAGCGCAAGCCTCCCAAATCTCCTATTTCGGGATGCAGAATCTGTATCAGGTCGGATAACAAATAATCGGGACGGAACGGAGTCTCCTCGTAGAAAGGAACTTTCGCCGTATTACAACCATAGACATTCCGGGTCTTGAAAGCCTTGAAACCGGTGTAGCCGATATAATCCGCCTCCAAATCAGCATAGCTCATGTCGCGGTCACGGTTGTACTTCACCAGCCAGACGTCGGCATCGCCCGCCTTGTCGAAAACGGTCTCGAAAGCCAGAGGAACAGAGCCGCTGTGGGTATCGTCGGCAAAAGCGTAACGCCCGCAAGCATCCTGAAAAAGCCTTCCTATGGTGCTACGCCCTCCCGGCACGTACCATGCCGAGCCGCTTTTCAACTCACTGACAACGGAGAACGAGGTGGATGAAAGTTGCGCACGCATCTTGAGGCGTTGGTAACAACTGTCCACTTCAGCAAAAAGGTTGTCGGCTTGTGGCGCAACCCCGAAGAGCAGTCCGTAGAAACGCATCCACTCGGCACGTCCCAAAGCGGAGGTTTCCATGTAGTCGGCACATTCGATGATGGGAATATCCAGTTTCTCGATACGGCCATAACCGCCACTGTTCTCGAACGGAGACAGAAGGATGGCATCGGGATGCAGGTCGATGATGCGCTCCATATCGGGATTCATACCGTCGCCACAATCGGCGATGGTGCCCCGGCGGCAGGCTTCGTGAACGGTGGGCAGTTTGATGTACTTCAAGTCGCAGACACCGCCGATGCTACCAAACACACCCAGATTATCCATCAGTCCGCAGTGGACGGAAGAGTAGATGACTGATTTGGAGAGTGGGGTACGTACCACAGTACCTGCCGGAAGATGTGCCGGGAGTTCGCGGTCTTTCGGGACCAGTATATAGGTATGTAGCGTGTGCAACGTATCCCAAGGATTGCGCAAGGTGGCAAGGGTATAGCCGGGATAGGACACTAAGGTAAGATTCTCTGCATAACGTAAGGGAATGGTGTCACCGTTGGCCAAAGCAGAGGCAGTCTTGCCCCTTCCTCCGCAGGAGGAAAGAAACAGGACTGCGAACAGACAGATAAGTAAACTATTTCTTTTCATTGATATTAATTGAAGAAGATAGCAGAATTAGGATTCATACCTCCTGCATCGAACTGCTCTATAAAGGTACCGTCTTTCTTGAAACGATAAATGGTGCCGTTCGTGGTATATTCAGAAGTACCAATATAGAAATCACCGTTATTATCATTTACTTCCAACATATAAATCGTAGAAGTTTTCAACTTTTCCGGTATATCCTTCAAGAAAGAAGCTTCATCCATCTTTCCAGTCTTTATATTATAAGTAAAAAAAGAAGCGGTAGGATTGGTGTAATTTGAATAAGTCAAATAGAGAATATCATCAGTAGCACACATACGGGTGGCACTGCCTAATTCCGTCACCTTATTGTTGGCAGCAGGGTCTATCATCTGTAATGAATAGCCAATATCAACATAATTACCCCATGAAATCAAAAAAACCTTATCATCCTCTTCAACCAAAGCATTGGGGTTCAAACCTACCGTCAACGTCTCTTTCAACTTGAAAGTACGCAAATCTATCACCTTTACGTCATTGTGATAAGTGCTCCAATCAGCAGTACAGCTATTCGCCACATAAAGCATATCCTCGCAGATTGCCACACCTTCCAGATTGTCGCCAAGTCCGGTCAATTTATCCACTACCTCCAACGTTTTCGCATTGATTTTAGCTACAGCTCCTCCGTAGAAGGAAGCATAGATATATCCATCCTCAGCATCGATATAACGAATGCCTGCACTGAGGTCGTTGTCGTCTACAAACGAAACACGTTTCAACTCCACACCCGCAGCATTCAGCTTAGTCAGATAATTGGAACCACTTACAGCTATATATATTTCATCTTCATACTCAATCATACTCTGACCAAGGTCACCCAACTTGGCGTTGTTTTGAGTCTGGTAAATATCACTGATGAAATCCGCATCCTTATTGGGTGCATAAAAGGCAAGTCTTGCGTTATTAGCTCCCCAACCACCCTCATTCAGAATATAAACACGCGTCTGCGGCAGTGTCACCTTCGACCCGCCGTCATCCAGAGAATCGTCATCGTCGTCACTACAAGATGCCAAAGAGGCACCCAAAGCAAGCATGCAGAGCATACCGAATAATAAACTTCTTACTTTCATAATCACAGTTGTTATTGTTTATAATTAGTTTTTGTTGTTCATAAATAGATTATTCAAAACTTGAAAGTACCCGTCAACCGCCACGAACGACCCGGCATAGGATAATATTTTATCACGTCATACTGTTCATCGGTCAGATTTATAATCTCGGCCTGCAACAGAAGCCGGCAACCGCCCAAAGCAAACTCATGAGAGAGGCTCATCGTATGCTCCAGATAGCCCTCAATCTCATTCTCCGGAATGTTCTGCGACAAATAGTAACGCTTTCCCACTCCTACCGCCGAGTAGCCCACATTCACCCACGGCGTTTCTACAATGGCGGACGCGTTTCCGCTATGAAGAGGAGTATAAGGCAATTGGTCCTTATAGTTCTTCGCGTCGGAATCGGTCAGGTCAATGGCCTTTTGCCATGTATATCCGCCCGACATAATCAGTCTTATTTTCTCCGTCAATGGAACGGTTGCCGCCAAAGTGGCATCCACACCTGCGGCATGCACCTTGCCGTAGTTCGCCATCTTCCACGCATAGGTGGTGGGAAAAGCCACAATCTTATCCGTCACATCATTATAGTAACCGTCGAGCGTAACGGAGATATAGTCGAACACAGACAATCCGGATTTGCTCCATGTGATACCGACATTATATTCGTCTGCCTTCTCGGGTCGCAGATTACGGTTGCCCAGCCGGTAGTAATAGAGGTCGTTGAAAGTGGGCAGACGGAACGTACTCTTATACATCAACCGGAAATACAGCGACTCGTCCTGCCAAGGCTGCATACTGACTGATAAAGAGGGGGCAAAGCGATGGAAGTCATCGGGGACCGTACCTTTCTCGGCATGCTCCGAAGTGGCAGTATGCACCAGCGAAGCCGTGGCCGTGAGCCATCCTTGCCGGTAGCGTGCATTGAAGGCACTGATGGAAGTATATCTTGTAGGGAAAGGACATTCCGGCAAACTGTTGCGCAACTTGTTTATCACCCCATCCTGCGCCAACGAAAGGGTCAAAGCTTCCAAAGGACGGTAGAGAACGGTCGCGGAAATATAATATTCGTCTTGCCGGTGATTTTCCCGATAATATCCGTCGGCATATTCCTTGCCCTCATCCTTATATTGGTTCCAGCCATGATTATACTTTGCCTGTGCCTGCAAACTCCACCGGGGCGAAAAATGCTTCCTATAACGTGCCTGCACAAAAGTATTCTCATCCCAAAGCGTTTCATCGGAAAGGGGATTATAGAGCGTAACCGCCCCTGGAAGTCCCCGGCGGGAATAGAAGTAATAACCCTTCACATCCAGTTCGCTGTCATCCTTGAAAGTATGATAAAAGGTAGCTTCGCCCTGCCAGGAATAGATGCCGGAGTTGTTACGTTTCTCTTCCGTCACGTATTTCCCATTGACCAGCGTGAAAGGGTAATTACCGTCTGCCCTCATATAACCGGCATCTACCGCCACGCGTGTACGGCAGCCCAGTTTCTGCCACCAGCGCAGCGAGGGGCTGACCATGCCGAACGACCCTCCGCGCACCCGTGCCTGAAAAGCGGCATTGCGCCCGTCATCAAAATGAGGTTTTTCCGTCTCTATGCCCAGCACACCGGCCGACGCATACAAGCGGGCGGACTGTAACAAGTCCTCCGACTGCCCGATGGCGAGCGAAAGCATGGAAACATTGTCCAGCGAAAAACGCCCGATATCTATCTGCCCTGCCTGACAATTGCTCACCGCCACCCCGTCATAACTGACAGCTGTATGGGCTGCTCCCATATTGCGTATGGAAACCGTTTTCAGTCCTCCAATGCCTCCATAGTCCTTTACATTGGCTCCGGCAAAACGGCGTACAGCATCTGCCATATTCTGTATTCCCAGCTGGCTGATATCCTGCCGTGACATTGTCTGTATGGGTACGGCAGAAGTCACTTTATTGGGCGACCTGCGTGCTGTCACTGTCACTTTCTCTATCTGATGCACTTTCCCCGTAATCGTATCTCCCCCCACCTCCTGGGCAGAGAGCCGGAGTATACTTGCACCCAATGAAACAGCACAGACCCGTAATACCTTAGTCCTTCCTGACATAGAATAAATGAAGATTATCTTAAACCATTTGCGCACTGCCCACTTTCCTCGAATGGACAATTTTTCGACTTTGTTTTGCAGGTCTTCTGACTCGTTCCCGGTACATCGCCTTCCCGTTCTTTCCGAAGAACAGTGGCACAAGTATGATACACCGAGCATGGAACTCACAGCAGCGGGACTGTTCGGGACTTTCACCCGATTCCCTTTTCATCCGCTTCTCCGGATAGAGAACGCGGAACAAAACGTGGACAAAGATAGGATAAATAAAAGAAGTTTCAGTAAACAATAAAACGAATATTACCGTTTTAACAGTCATTTTTTTAACTTTGTAACATAATGACCCCAAAATTGAGTTGCCATGAAATATAAGTTATTGGTTCTTGATGTAGATGGAACGCTACTCAATGATGAAAGAGAAATTAGTAAAAGGACATTAGCTGCTCTGCTAAAGGTCCAGCAAATGGGAGTGCGCATAGTTTTGGCATCCGGTAGGCCGACTTATGGACTGATGCCACTAGCCAAAACCCTCGAACTCGGCAATTATGGAGGGTTTGTTCTCTCCTATAACGGTTGCCAGATAATAAAAGCACAGAACGGAGAAATATTGTTTGAACGACGCATCAATCCGGAAATGCTGCCTTATCTGGAAAAGAAAGCCCGCAAGAACGGCTTTGCCATCTTCACCTACCACAATGATACCCTCATTACGGATAGCCCGGACAATGAATATATAAAGAATGAAGCCCTACTAAACAATTTGAAGATAATCAAGGAAGATGAATTCTCTACTGCCATAGACTTCGCACCTTGCAAGTGCATGCTGGTGAGTGACAAGGAAGAAGCTCTGATAGAGCTGGAACAACATTGGGAAAAACGCCTGGCAGGTACTCTGGACGCTTTCCGTTCCGAGCCTTACTTTTTAGAGGTGGTGCCCTGCGGAGTCAATAAAGCGAATACGCTAGGCGCCCTATTAGAGCATTTGGGAGTAACACGGGAAGAAGTCATTGCCGTTGGAGATGGCGTATGCGATGTGACCATGCTCCAATTGGCCGGCATGGGGGTAGCTATGGGACATTCACAAGATTCTGTAAAGGTCTGTGCAGACTATGTGACTGCATCGAATGAAGAAGATGGAGTGGCCCTGGCCGTAGAAAAACTAATATTGGCAGAAGTGCGTGCAGCAGAGGTGCCTCTTGATTTACTGAACGAACGGGCACGACACGCATTGATGGGAAACTTGGGCATTCAATACACATACGCTTCGGATGAGCGCGTAGAAGCAACCATGCCGGTCGACTACCGTACCCGCCAACCCTTCGGCATTCTGCATGGCGGTGCCACCCTTGCCTTGGCAGAAACCGTTGCCGGGCTCGGCTCCATGATTATCTGCGAACCTGATGAGATTGTCGTGGGAATGCAAGTCAGCGGAAATCATATTTCTTCTGCACACGAAGGAGATACCGTAAGGGCAGTGGCAACCATCGTTCATAAAGGGCGTTCATCCCATGTGTGGAATGTGGACGTATTTACTTCCACCAATAAACTGGTTTCCTCTATACGGGTAGTGAATAGTGTTATAAAGAAAAGATAAAATAACTGTTATAAACTACGTAATGTAAATGCATGAAAATCAAAAGGGAACGAGGGGGTTAACCAATTCCTCGGTTTTATCCTTACTTTTGTAAACTATATTAGAGAGTTATCCCGAACAACAAAAAGAAAACGATGCAGATACGCAACAATACATTGATAACGGAATGTTCAGCTTATGATTTCAAGGAAATGTTGGAACGTAAGAAAGTGAAGTCATGGCTTAAATCCGTGTCGGCTTTTGCCAATACGGAAGCATCTTCTTTCTTCACTACATTCTATAATCTGAATTGGGGAAAGAACGAAAGAATACCCGTAGAAGAAGTGGCCGAAAGGGTAAACAGTCCCCTCAAAAAGTATCCTGCAAACGAAGAAAGTTCGGTCGAAAAGTTCGGTGTAAATGCGAAAATGTTCGGTGTAAACGACAAAAGTTCGGAGACAAGGTTCGGAGAGAGCACAGATGCCCCTAAAAACATAGGAAAGACAGCACAGAAGATTATCGATTTCGTCATTTCCGATCCTCCTATGTCAGCCGAAACTATGGCTTACAAGATTGGTATAAGTTCTCGTGCCGTAGAAAAACAAATTGCAAAATTGCGGTCTATGGGTATCTTATCTCGTGAAGGTGCGGACTTTGGTGGCTATTGGCGCATTGTCATTAATCCTCAAACTGAAAAATAAGTATATAAGATTGACTTGAAATTCAAAAACACAAGAGGCGTGCAACTTAATGGATTACACGCCTCTTTTTTCTATAAAATCACCTATTGCAACTTACTTCACTTCCTCGAAATCGACTATCATTCACTATCAATGCGTTAGCACCGGATGTTGCGTCCATGTTGCAAGAATCAAAATAAGTATTGATAATCAACATGTTACAAAATCAATACAAAGGTATAATATTCTACCCGAACAACCAAAAGAAAAGGCATAAAATAGAATATTCCTTAAATTATATATAAGTTCTTACGATTTTATAGTTTCACTCACGCATTCTCTTTTACCACTTTAATCATATTTCTTATCGTGTTATTTTCCAACCTAGAGTAAAGTGTTTGTGTTATTAGTTTATTACTCTTGTTATCTACATGCATAGGATCATTGTATATATTTCCAAGTAGATAATATATTTCTGGCACATCCACACCTTGCTCTTCGGCATATTCAAGTTTATTTGGAGTCCCATGTTTGCTTAAAAAAGTTTCCTTTTGTTCTATATTTAGGAGTTGTGTATATACCCTACTTTCAATAATCTCACGTAATGCCACGCAAACAGCTAATGTATCATATGCATTATTCTGTAGATATGCATCTAAATGGTTCATACAATACTGTTTGAATACATTTATATCTGCCCATTGCGATAGACTGCCTGTCATGTGAGAACTCATATCTGTTGAATAGTCTTTATAGAAATGAAGCATATATTTAGATATGTCTTCTTCAGAACCAGGTCCTGCTGCTCTTGATAGTTCTTTTCGTTTTCTCAATAGTTTCATCATATTATCACTAGCATGTGGATATGGGAGCGAACAAAGATAGTAAACTTTCAAATCCTTAAAAGAATAATGCTGATTATAATAATCAGGATTAAGATGACTTAAAATGATAGGGAAAATATTTTTCCCTTCATCTCTCATTTCTTTAATCATTTTTGTGATATAATATTGAGCAGCCATTAGATTTGCATCATCTAGATAATCAAAAACTTCATCAATAATTAAAATGTTGTATTCTTTAGTAAGGGCTTCCTTTGCTTTAAATAGGTTAGCAACAAAGACCATTATATCGCGTTCTCCGTTGGATATTCGCTGAGCATCATTAATTCTAAGACTAACCTTATTTCCTTCTTTATGTGGCGCAATATTATTCCATGTTTGTTTAAGTGTAGCAAAAAGATTTTTGCAATTTTGTTCTCGTTGTTTATATTTACTATATTCAATTCGTCCCCTCAATTCGTCCTTTTTTCTATAATATAGAGTAATAAGTCTAATAGCACGAAGAAGCAATTTTGCATTCCGATCTTGTGGATTAGCTTTTTTAAATAGACCTTCTGCATAGGCAATAGCAGGAATGTTATGCAACTCATTATAATCGTTTGTTTCTATATAACTATGTCTCTCTGAAACTGTACCTGTATAAGTTTTGGTAATCTCTATAAAGTTAGCTATTTTCTTTAATGGTCTTTGAGTACACTTTAAACGCTCATCGTCTAAAGATGCCATAAAGCTGTTGTCTGTAATATATTGAGTAATAACAGGGTAATATCCATTTGTTGCTTGATTAACATTGTATATACTATCAAAATCATCATCTATTTGGACATTGTTAGGGATGTGATCTATGAGTGTTATTTCTGGAACAGTAAGTCGTGCTTTACCCATAGCATGTCCATCTATGAATCTTGGGGAAACAGGCTTAAGACTATTGTTTATTACATAGATTCCAAACTTTCTAATGATGGTATTTCTGTTTTCATCTGCACAAAACGATTCTGTTGGTTCTGAAGTTTCAATTACCATAGATGGTTTGTTGTTCACATTTCCCTGATATGCATCATCCTCATCTAGTTTCATCCTTAGGCGATTTAGCCATTGAAATGCAAAAGCAAATGAAGATTTGCCAGAACCATTAGGCGCAACTAATAAACTAGGTTTGTTGGGAATCATGTCTAAAACAACATGATGATCACTCAAACCCCGAACATTCTTTATGTGAAATGAGTTAATTTTCAT
>NZ_JBCNZM010000111.1:12866-15395 GCF_040227615.1 Bacteroides sp. RTP31139st1_H2_RTP31139_211217
GGCAGACTTTGAATAATTTTTCCATACAGGTGCACTTTTCTTTAGTTCTTTGATAAGTGCATCTGTATCAATAGCAGCCTTTTGGTCTTTGGCATGTAGTAACAGCCATATTTCAAAACAAGGATTGCTTAATAGCATTTCCGCTTTACACTTAAGCAATTTCTCGTTGATGGCTTGTACATCCATATCGTACATGAGGAATGTATGTACCTTGTCCCATTGTGAGATTTTGAGTTCTTTTGTACGCTTCTCAACCAATGATGGCGTTATCTTTGTCCCTTCTATGTGTGAAACGATTCTGATGGGTGACTTGTACCACGTCTTCAAAAGATTGATATAGCCAACCTCTGTTTCGCCCTCACAGATAACAAGGGCGATTTTCCGCATCCGCATGGATCGTGCAGGTTCTCTTTTGCTTGCCATAGAGTCAATCTTCTAACAATTGTTTGATACTTGATACGGATGAGTCAACATACGGAACGGCATCAAATCGTCCTTGTATATAACCCTTCTCGGCATCCATGTTTTCACGGAAGTCCTTGAAGTCATACAAAGAATAGACATCTGTTGCGCCATCCTCGGACTTGTTGACAAATACAATCTGGTCTCTTCTCAATCTTTTAACGTCAATAAGATTTGTATTATGGGATGAGAACAGTAACTGACTTCCTTCTGATGCATGGATTAAGTCGAGAATGAAGTCCGCTAATCTAGTATGGAGTCCCATATCGAACTCATCCATCATGATACCTTTTCTGTTTTTGACAACATCAAGCAAGCGAATCAAAATTTGGAAGAGTTTTCTTGTTCCATTGGATTCCTCCATATCCATATCAAACATTACGTCAGTTTGATTACGATGATATGTCTTGAACTTCAAAACATCAATAAGTTTGAAGGACAATTCAGATTGACCAGGAATAGCAACAGGTGCAGGAATCTGTTCTTTTCTGGCTACAATATCCGTAATATCCGTATCACATATCTCAAGAGCCTTGAGGATGACTTTCTTGTATGTATTGAAACTATCAAGAACCATCATTTCATTGACATTTACAAGACCCAATAGGAATTGATTCATGAAATAACGATAGAGTCTTTGCGCAAACTCTCTATTCATGGAGCTTGCTCTACTTAAAAACAAGTTTTTATCGCTTGTATTCAAGACTACATCGGATGGCTTTGTGATAATTCCTGTACCAAAACTATATTCCCCGTCAGGTTGTCTTAGAAAAACCTTTGCACGTCTTCCAACAGGGTAATGATATAAACTTTCTGAAATGATACGATCCTTGGTCAGCTCAAACGAGTATTCATATTCAATATTCTCGCAAACAAAATCTATCAGGAATTTACTTGGCTTGTTCTGCCATCCTTCAAATTTGAATGGTTCGAAGTTAAAGATTGCACCTTCATTATGAAGATGTGAATCCAAAATCATTCTACAACAAAAATTGATAGCTTTAAGAATGTTTGATTTTCCAGATGCATTAGGTCCGAACAGACCAACAGATTTTAGAATAGGAATACCGTTCCACTCCAATATATTGTGTCTTAATTCACGAGCTAATGTTGTGTTGATATTAGCTGCACGAAAGTCAATTCTGATTCTATCTCTAATCGAGAAGAAATTTTCAAATTCGATTTTTAATATCATTTTATGTGGCTATTTGTAGAATTTCTGCAAATATAACAACTAAATATCGCAATTGGATACTTTTGAGTAAGAAATGTGCTTTAAAAATGTTTTTTTTAACTATATAACCTATTTTTGTAGTGGTTATCGTTCATGCAGCGTAGTTCAAGTTGCAAATTTCAAAGATATTGTTATGTTCAGTATCAAGACATGTTCAATACCATTGAACAAACAGTGTTTATTGAACAAAATCAATGTCAGCAAACGAGAAAAATGGAATGTTATTGAGCTATAAGTCTAAAAAATATCGAGTTATAGCTCAATAATTCAAATAATCTTAAAGACCAAAGAATTGATTTACAAACCTTTGAAATGTTGTCATGAATCCTAGTTATATTAAGAGCAAGCATTCGATTAACGAATAAAACGCAATAAAAGTAACACTACGTTGAATTGGTCATACAAACAAAGTGTAGAGATGCTTAAATCGATATTCAATTATGATTTAAGTCCGTTTTTTACCACAGGCTTGCAAAAATAGGGGTTAAAACATAATTTGATACTTATTACCTCGTCAAAGGAGTGGCAGCTATTGAAACTAATTCGTCAGTCAGAACTGACGAATTTACAAGAATTAGCAACTGTCTCTCTTAAATGCCAGGCACTATACAATCTATTTTGTTGATTGGGCAGTCGTAACTGCTGAAATTCATAGAAAGAAATACACCAATTGCAATGGTCGATTTAAACAACTTTTTGTGCGTAATGCTCATCAATCATAGCCTGGGCCTCGTTCATCGTGATTTTCCCTTCTATCTCCATACGAGCTACCTGGATAAGAAAATCAGATACACTAAGTCCATCCACACGTTGCAGTCCGATAGCTACAATCC
>NZ_JBCNZM010000112.1:0-11730 GCF_040227615.1 Bacteroides sp. RTP31139st1_H2_RTP31139_211217
AATTTGATTCATGCTTGTATTAGTATAAACGATACCGTCCAACAACAGTATTCTATCTTCCAGTTCTCCATCAAGAGAAGGCAGGCACATTACCTCCTTTTCATTCAAGATGATGGATTCTCCCTTTACCAAGTGCCCCAACAACAGAACCCCGGCATCCAAAGCCTTTTCCTTATTTGCTACAACATACCTCATATCAATTATTTATATATATGTTCCCGTTACTGTCCGTATATTCATTTGTCCCATCAGTCAATACAGAGAAAGCCTTTTTTTGCTCGGCCTTAATGTACACGTCCAACCAATCGTCAAGATAAGTTTCACCAATACCGGTTCCATCCAACATTATCACAGTTTTTTCCCCCTCCTGCCATTGTACCCCGGTCTTATTTGCACTGTCCGTAAACCATACCATGCGGATAATCGGTGCCGGTATCGGCACAATTTCTCCATTCCACTGTACCATAGCTATATTCCTATGCAGGATTTCATCAGGATTGATGGAAGCCTGACTTGCCGGTATGCACGTAAATTTTGGATAAACACGATTGACGGAGAATTGCTGTCTTGCAACCTCCTTTCCACCAACCTTCACCAACAGCAAGTAATCCCCCTTCTCGACCAAACGCAAGTCCATTATCAGGCTGGTTAAGGACAAAGCCACTATTTCATGGTTTGCGGTAGTCAGCATTGTTTGACTTGATATGCTGTTCACCTGATAAAGTTCAATTGTATATCCGGTAGTTATTTTATTCACTCCCTTTGTTACCATAAGTGGAATGGTGCGCTCGTATGAATTTTCATCCAAAGCTGCATTCCTATTGGCCGTAGATGCGGAAATCAAATTGTTGGCTACCTTGTAATCATACAACAAAAGCTTGTCAAGAAATGGATTGTACTGGATTATCTGACTATCCCCAATAGACAAACCGTAGGTATCTTCACTCTTATCTACCGTTGTCAACATGATAGAGTCAGTCTTAACGGGAATATTCACCCCAAGCCGGGTATCAGCTATCAGACCTTCAAAATACAACTCAAAACTTTCACCCGGAGCCACATTTCTGCTTATGGTAATGGCACCGCGTGTATCTCCAACCGTATCTATACTGTACTTCCCATTCCATGAACTGATTGCAGAAATATTCTCTCCATTAGCAAACCAGTTCATTTCTGCCAACAAAGAATTAACATAAGGCATATCCCAGCTACCGTCAGCGGCATTCGCTATGACTTCCGGTAAAATCACCAGTGGAGTAACCCCACGGTCAGGATCATATTCATTTGCCACCGGATTATAGACCTGATTGGCCGGACTGTTCGGTGTCATTATCTTCAAGCTTACTGCAATCGTAAGCGGTTGAAACTCTTTTCTGATTCTTTTCTTTTCACTCTCTATCATATCGTCACAATTGCTTCTACTGATGCAGTATCATTTGTTGCCGTTATGGTAAACAAGGTACTTACCACTGTTACTGAATTATTTCCTAAATCACTAATTTCCTTTGTGTTATGTATCGTTATTGAACCGTTGAAATCCTTATGCTTGATATTCCAAGCTTCATCATCGGCGGTATCTCCACTATCCCTTCGGATAGCCCATTGTCTAACTGTGTCTGTAATATCCTCCCAACCTTTAAAGACCTTGCAAGTAATTTCCATTGATTCACCATAAGCAAGAAAATTGTCACCTTGCGTATCAATCTCAATGCGTACCGGTGCATCTATCTGTAACTGTTCGATTGTGCCGGTCATATAAATGTTATTCAGATAAGCAGAATAACCGGTCATATCCAACCCGAAGATGTTGAGATTGCTCAAATCCCCATCCTGCATTGCAACCATACTCTTTGTAAACTCCCAGTCATTTACCCCTACCAAGAAACGGCGGTATGTCCTCGTCTCATAAGCGGAAGTCTGGCGTTCCTTGTTTGTAAAGTTGCCATAAGCGACAAAATGCAAAGCCTCACACGGATGGAAAGAATATTGCCAACGATCAGAAACACCACGAAGCACATAGCGAAACCTTTTGTTTGTTCCGGCATCCAATATTTCTGTAATACGAAAATAGATTGTACAGAAACCGGCAAACATACGGTTGCCACGGCTATCATCTATATCAGATACCGCATTATTCCCCGGCGTTTCATAGTCATGGAAATACCCCATGCAAATATCATCCACAGCCACAGCACCTATTTCACCGTCTTGTAATTTCAAACTTATTGTCCCGGAACGTAGCAAGTTACCATCAGCATCATAATCAGGCTCAACACTCTCTATAATTCCAGCACCGGGAGAACGCCATTTGTCACCAAGCACAATTTCAGCACGGTTAAAACGCAATTCCGGCACCTCTAAAAACCTGCGTAACGTGAGGCTTTCCATATACCCACGTCCCATGCTGTCTATTTTCGCCCCAAAGCCGGTCAAACCCTCTGCAAAACCGCTTGCACCAAAGATAGCACCGGCTAAGAAGCCGATAAGCCCAGCTGCCGTATCATTGTGGGTGCGCGAAAGAAAAAGCTGATTGCCCAGTGAACGGATGATAGACTGTATCTGTTGGGTATTCAAGCCACCGGTTCCCTGCCCACCACCTGCAATAGAGTCTATCTGATTTTGGATTTTTTCAAGCGATCCAACAGCCTTTTCCTCCCGAAGTGTCATAGTGTACTTCGGTATCATATCTTCTCCCTCTTTGATAATAAGGGTATCAATAATGATGCTGCCTTCAATACCAAGATCGCTATCAGTGAATAGCATCAAGTCCCCTTCTTTCAAAGTATCATGTATGCTTGCTTCCCCCCTTGCAACAGCCTCATCATGTTGGCGTGCCATGAAAATATCATCCACCTTCGGTTCATACGAATAGCGCACATAGTCATTCTTTGCAAGATATTTTTTCGCGGTAGCAAGCAACCGTTGTGAAGCGGCCTGAATATAAACGTCCGGCATATCAATATAAAGCAGGACAAACTTGTCACCGGACTTTATATTGTAATCCTTGTATGGGAAATATAATTTCAGACTTTCATCATATACACGGTTACAAGTCAGCACATATTTATTGCCCTTCTTCTCACATTTGGTTATTTCAAAATCCCGGCCACCACACATGCCGTTTTTCATGCTAATGGTGGCTGTTTCAGAAGTCAGGTAATCGTTTATATTGAAACCAACATCTTTTAGCGTTATTGTAAAAGGTGGGACATCTTCACCTTCCTTCAGGCTATCCATTGTACCATCATCTGTCAGTTGTTCGGCATCAGCCACTTCGTCAAGATTGCCATTATCCCCGGCATCCAATGATACATAAATACCTGCATCTTTCAACTGTTCGGCGGTCATACCTTCCATTGAAGGACATATTTCCTCCAAACCACCGGTACCGTCAAAATAAACACTCCCTTCCCGAATGCCAAGCACAGCAATATTCTTACTGTCAATATATGGATCAAGCGTTGTCTTAGGAAAATCAGGTAACATCAGATTTTCCACGGCCATGTTATTCGGCAAATAATTGGTAAGAGAACTGTTTGAGAGCTTATTATAATACCGGTTAGGCATATTTCTTGTACTACCGTATGCACGCAATCGCGTAATAATCTGTTGATCCGCATCGGCTGTACGTTGAATTTCGTACAAACCGTTTCCACGTCCATACTTGAAAATATTGCCCACAGCAATACCGGCAGTACCGATTGTTATTGTTCGGCCACGAATAACAAAGTTCGCACCAAATTTTGAATTGAACAACTCCAATGCACCCCATACCTTTATATTGTTCACATCAATGTTTACATTGGTAGTGCTCACATATTCAGGGTGTACGGCAACCGTCCATTTTTGTGCTCCGGTATATATACGGTCAAGATTTACTTGAACACGGTCTGCCAAATCTTGTATAGACGAAGCGAAGAAACTGAACTTAGGCAAAGAAGTGAAGTGTATCTGATTATCACTTTTCACATAATCAAGAAAATCACATCGCGTCAATTCATCTCCCGGCCAGTTGAACTTTACGTTATCATAGACAAACGCTTCTCCCGAAGTTTTTCTTGCCGCCTTTTTTAATGCCGTAGGATCATAGTTTATCTCAAACTTCTCACCACGGTACATAACATAGTCACCTATCTCAAAAAGAATGGGTACGGCACTTTTCAGAGTGCTTGTCACAAAACATGCACCCATCCATGTACCATTATACTCCAAACCTTTCAGTGTACAACGTACCGTATTGCCAGTTTTATCATAAACCTTCCATGCCATACAGCTATACTTTTTCAACCAATGCAACTATCTTTGTCGGTTCCGCAACACTATACGAGGGGATTATTTGAGTTCGAGGATCAGTTACTCTGAATTTTACCGGGAAGGTCAAGACTTCATCCATATTGGACTTATTAAATTCAAAATCTCCAACCTCCAGTAAGTAAAGTCCTTGCCGCCCGATACCCGTGTGCGAGTTATATATTTTCAAGGTGGCACCGTCACCATTTTCTCCCGTGAGATAGTTTTGAAAGGCCATAATTTTATCGTATGCAGTACCCAAATCTCCCTTATAGCACATCTCGGCTTCCAAGTCGTATGCCTTTAATAGCAGCTTATCGGGTATGTAAGTATCTTCACCGTCTTCATCCGGCCAATCCCGTTTGGGTAAATCTTTCGTTTCCCCACCCGGCTTGAACGGAAATTCTGTGCACACAATTCCAAAATGCGCCAAGCTGTCTTTGACTGGAGCATTCTCGGTAGTTTTCTGCATCAAAATAGAATACGGTTCGTTCATATACATATATTAAAAAAGAGCTTGCCGCAGAGATATTTAGTCTCCACAACAAGCTCTATGGCCTTATACTTTAATCTTATTTCAACGCAAATATAATTGTATTTTCTATATAATCATAGAAAATAATGCCATAAAAGCATTTTTTAGTAGATTATTATACTCAACCCCTAACTTGCTTCCACGTGTATGTTGAAAAACATAAAAAATATCATTTGTCATAATTTTATTTATTAATACTTTTGTATTTAATTATAAAAGAGGTTATTATATGTTAGGAGTTTTAGTTTGGATAGTAGTGATTCTTCTGATCTGCTTTAGTGTTACTGGGTGGCATTGGATTATATTTTATGTAGTCATACTACCATTTTCAACATGGCTATTTTTCTTCTATGTCGATTTTCCCGAAAATCGTTTTAATATAAAAAGATTCAAGAATGACATAAAATATTTATTAAATAAATTACATAAGAAATGAAAAAAAATATATTATTCTTTTTGCTTTATACTATTATGTGTTTTACTTCCTATTCGCAGAACAAACAGATTAGTTATTCATCTGTAAATGGGCTTGTAACTTACGACAATGGTTCAGGTACGAAAGCCGATATTGGTGCAAAATTATATATTATACCATGTAAATATTTCAAACAAGATATTGAATTAAAAAATGACTCTATACAAATGGGGTATGAATCTTTGTTACAATACATCAAATGGAAAGAACTTGTTGGGCAAGAACAAGCAATAGCCAAATTAAAAGAATATGACTTTTACATTTCCGCTGAAGAACAAATTAGGAGAGAAGGTGAATTAGCTATATGTTTGGTTGATATTCTCAAATCAAATAAAGTAAAATATAGTTGTACGATTGACAATACGGGAAAATATAAAACTACAATCCCTTATGGTAATTATTATTTTATATTTAAATCCGCAAATAAAAGCGTAGATAAGTCTATACTTAATGGTCGTGGAACATATAATATTTATAAAATCAAATTATATTCTAAATATAAAGATATTAGTACGTCTTTTAACGCTGACTACCATTAAATATTGAGCTAACATAATCTGGCTAATGTTTTCGCGTATAAATTATAATTAGGCTGGCTCCAAAGTCAGCCCAATTTTATTTTGTGCATTTTGCCACTCTTAGCCAAAAGTATTCAGCTTTCGAGATATTTGTTAAGCGCATCTCTCAATTTACGAATTTCATCATTTGAAGATACTATTTCGGATATTTCATCTTCACATGCGCAATCGCACATTGAAATAAGCATACCTTTTATGCCACCTCCCTTTTCTATTTTAGCATCTTTTGAGAACATTTCTATCGGGAGAAACTCGACTACCCCTCCGCTGTCAAAACTTACCGAAGCCGCAGCGTTTTTCTTTTCCCATTCCTCCACCTCACTACATGACATATAAGCCGTTTGACAATTTTCTAATTCTGGCTTCTTTTGCTCTATCATATCTAAATAGAACTGTATAGCCATTAAACCTTTCTCTGTTACCGTATTGTCTTTTGCAATAAGACCATTTACTTTGAATGTTTCTACAACGCATTCTTTGTTGCTCATAAATTCTACTAATTCCATATTGATTTATTATTTATAGTGGATAAAATTTGTATTTTCTTGCTGTAATTGGAACACGGCAGGATAGTTCCTTTTTGAATATTGTTTTCTAAGGTATGATATTAAATTATCGAAGTTGGTAATGAATCCCTCGTTGATTAAATCAGCCACCTTCTTTTCAAGCTGCCACAGTTCGCGTTGTTTGCTTTCATCACCCTGCTTGTTGCGAAGCATTTTCTCATGTGAGTTAAACACAACCCAATTCAATGCTTCCCCAACCTTTTGCATTGCTTTCGGCATAAACTCTTTAGGAACTATCTTCTGAACGGCAGAGCCAAGTTCTTTGTAAGCATCCCCGGCATCGTTTCGATAGCGAATCATTTCATCGTACACAAACCGTAATACTTTGACTTCAAAAGCCGGATTTATCCACATAGCAAATTTGATAAACAGAAGCGGATTCATCCAAACTTTATCGGGTGTTTTGCCTTCTTTCGTATTTCTACCCTTAACTTTTATAAGTAGTTGATTTTCACCAATGAGCATTTTTGCTCTATGGCTTTCATCCTCTGCAAGAGCTTTCAAAAACTCTGATGTATTATCAGATTCTAAGAATTTACTCATTTGCCTTCTCGGATTCCCTTCTACATTATTCCACTGCCGAAGCAATTCAGTTCCGTCAAAATAACCATCACTCGTGCGCTGAACCACAGAAAAACTATCAATGTATCGCACCATTTCTTGATTTGTTTTCATATTATAAATTTAGATTTTACTTAACAAAGATTTCTCCCTTTTACGGGAAAGTTCACGCTTGTTTTCTTCAAGTTCTTCCCAACGATTAATAATTTTGGCTCGTAAGTTTGCATCATAACCACTTGCGAGAAGAAGACAATCCTTTTTGGTGAGAATGTAACAAGACACTTCTTTGCTTCCACCGTTTGGCATAGGTTGAGGTCTTGATGATAATTCAAAACTGAATTGTCGTCTATCTTCCAGTTGTTCAAGGATATTGCGAATATCTCGCATTACATTTGAATGAGTTTTGCCCGTAATTTCTGCAATCTGTAAGGAGGTCATTGTTCTTTTTTTACCTTTTCCCTCATCAATAGGTATTAACTGATTAAAATTTTCCATATCTTTGCACTATAAAGTTAATGTTTTCCCCATCAGCGGCTCGGACATCTCCGCTTTTGGGGAATTATTTTGTCCGATCTTGTAGTAGGCAGGGAATCGAACCCCAATACGCCATTACTCGTACCTACTGAACCCTCCTTAATATAATAGTCACGCTTGACATAATAATAAAGAGAAAGGGCAAATCCCGATGAAGCCTAATGTGGTTGCCTGCCTCAAAGAGAATGCCCTATAATATTTTATTCCAGTTCATGACAACCACGAAATGAACCTAACAGCATTGTTTCCGACACAAATATAGAAACGATATTTTCACCATACAACAACCTAAAAATCAATAAAATAAATTCGGTAAACATCAGTAACAAACGGTAAGAATCGGTAAATAAAAACAGTTATATTTACTCTAAAATTTAGACATAATATAAATAATGCGCGTATCTACCGTATTGTGGCGAGATGTTGATTGTCATTTATGATACCGTTCAAATAATATAGGAATATAAAAGGCTATAAATAAGGATGTTGCAAAACGCATGTTAATCCCCATTCATTTTATATCTTACCATGACATTGCCATCGGTTTCAACTTTACAGTTTCCACCATGAACATATACATAAACTTTAGCCACATCGCTTTGCCTTACATGTAGTTTAGCCCGATCATATACACTTACAAAAACTTTGGCACAATCCTCCACTTCAAGAGTCAATTCACTATCATGCCGCAAATGGAGAGTAACAACTGTAAATTTACCGAAAGAAAGTTTGCCTGAACATTTACCGTTCAGTACATATACACCATTGTCGCCTCCGATCACTGGTTCATCAACAAAAATATGGTTTTGATGAAGCAGACTCCGGTCAAAATTGCCTTTTATATATTCCACCGTCGGATAATTGTGTTCAATACAAAAATCAATGCCCCGTATATACATTCCGATCAATTCTTGCTGGCTTTTATTGTTTTGCCAGTCACCTTGCCATTGTGTGCAGAGGCCATACGATACGGCATGACCTCTCAATTCACTATTCAATCTGTTCATAATCATATATTAAACTTGTTTACACCGTTTATATTCCTATGTAGTATATCCCTGATTTCTTCCACAAATTCCACATTCTTTGCTGTATTTATCTGTATCATTGTCAGTTGTTGTAATTGTGCTTGTGCTATTACATTATAGGCCGGGAACAATTCTTCAACCAATCTGCGCACATACTCCCGTTTAACACTCACGTCAGCCCGGATTGCATTTATATAAGAAGCCAAAAGGTTAGCGGTATTTTCAGTAACATTCTGTATGCCTTTAGATAAACCACTTCCACTGTCTTCTTCCTCTTCCTTCATACTGATACCATATTTCTTTTCCATATAGTTATTCAGTTTGTCAAGCATGGAATAGTAATCATCGGTTTTCTCACTTACCCCCATTAGATAGTCCGCAATACTTTCCAACTCCTTTTCGTCAAGAGAGAAATCCTTGCCGAAATAACCACTCATTCCATCCTCACCAAAAAGCATCTTTTGAAGCTGTTGCATGGCCGGTTCCAAAATACTTATTTTGAGAATGGAGTTCATAACATCACCCATAATGTCGGCAACCTTATTTTTGAAAGCTTCGGCACCATCCTCGCCTTTCTGCCATGCCTCATACAAGGCATCTCCCAACTGCGAAGCCCAGTCTTTCAAATTAATGCCATAAAGAGATTCAGCCGTTTCTTCGGCAAAATCCTTTATTTGCTGTTTCATCTCCGCAATCTGATTCTCATAATCAGCCACTTTGCTATCATCCGTCTTCTTCTTGTCAATTTCGGCTTGCCGCTGTTTCTCCAATTCTGAAAGTTGTTCTTGCATCAAGGCACGTTGATACCCGTATGCACCGCCTTCATCGTATGCCGAAACACGTTTTTGAAGTTTTTCCGCTTCCTGCTTATATTTCTGCAAAGACATCAAATCGAAGATGTTGATCTTCCCCTTATTGCGTATTGCCTCAATCTGATTATTTAATTGATTCAACCGGGTACGGTCATTTTCTGCATCTACAAGTTTTAGTTCCGTGCCACTGCCCAAGAAACGTTCAAGAATACCGTCAATCTGTTCGTATATATACTGCAACTGTTGAGCACGAAGTTTACTTTTTTCAATAGCCTTATCAAGCTTTTTGTCATGTGCTTGTGCTATCTTCCCAATCCAGTTTACAGCTTCACCGGCAGCGGCAGCAATACCACCAACTATTCCACCTTTGGCGAATCCCTGCCCGATATTGCTTATAGAAGACATGGCATCCTGCACATTACCCATCGTGTCGGCCATACCCTCATTGCCCAAAGCATCGAACATGGAAGACATCTGCCCTGCAAAATTGCCGACAAGTTCAGCACTTTCAGCGGCACTTTCTCCTATGGCTGCAATTTTTTCTATGGTACCCTTTTCATCTTTATCTCCACTGGAGAATAAAGAACGAATATTTTTTATGAGAGTGGCAAACGGATTCTTCTGTAATCCGGCCTTATATAAGTCTTGTATGGCTTTCTTTAACTTCTCAATTTGAGAATATTCTCCTGAAACATCAATCCGTTTACCATTCTCATCCAAATACCAAGAAGTAAAAGCTGTTGGCTTTCCATTCTTGTTTTTAGTTACAGAAGCATTATCAATAATCTGTTGCGCATAATCGGATGCTTGCTGTATCTGTCCGTATGATTTATAGGTCTGATCTCCAAATATCTGTTCCCATACCGGAAGAAGTTCAAGCAGTTGTCCCCTTAG
This sequence comes from Bacteroides sp. RTP31139st1_H2_RTP31139_211217, assembly GCF_040227615.1. NCBI lineage: Bacteria > Pseudomonadati > Bacteroidota > Bacteroidia > Bacteroidales > Bacteroidaceae > Bacteroides > Bacteroides sp. RTP31139st1_H2_RTP31139_211217. The sequence goes on from NZ_JBCNZM010000112.1 coordinate 10,274, forward strand.
TTTTGCCAGTTCCTCCTTATATTCGGTAAAAAGAGCTTTCTGTCCGGGAGTCATGCCTTCAACATTCCCAACAAGTTCATTATTTTCACCAATGAAGGTGCCGGTTAAGGGAGCATATTTCTCGCTTAAGTCCCGTATCTTTTCAGCGATAGATTTGTATTTGTTGAGGGCAGTAACTTCTTTCAGCTTTACTTCCAAACTATCTTTTTCAATAGCTTCTTTAGCTTCCTTCCATGCACTGAAAAACTGTTTATACAAAACACTGTCTTTACCTCCAAGTGATTCTGTGGCCTCTTGTTCGGTGAAAGTCAAAGGTATATATACCCCTTTATCCTTCATTTTCTTAGTTACCTTTTCAGCTAATTCCTCGGATTTCTTCTCATATTCAGACAATACTCCGAAAGCGTATAAAGAAGCATCCTTCTTACTTGCACCGGCATTGACAAGCTGCTTGTATATATCCCATTTCTTTGAAACATCAGACACGTACCTTTCAAGTTCCTTTGCGGCCTTATCCGAAGCTTCTTTCATAGCATTGGCATCAATATCCAAAAGAACTTTCCGTATAGAAACTTTCAATTCCCTACGTTCTTTAGTCTTATCGTCAAGCTGGTTAAGAATCTTATTCAATTCATCTCGATAATTTCCAATATCCACCGGTTCTTTACCTTTAAATAAGGAATCAAAAATACCCGATTCTTTAACCTTGCTGGCAGCTTCTCCCTTTCCAACAATGTCAGTCCACTTCTTATATTCAGAATATGCCTCCTTTAGTAAGTTTACCCGTTCTTTCAATCTTTCGGCAAAGGCATCCTTTTTGCTCTTATCCTTATTTGGATCAGTGAGGGAAAAACCGATTTCTTTAGCTCCTTTCTCACCGGCTTGCATTGTATCGAAAGCCTTTTTATAATCTGATACAATTTGCTTCTGCCAGTCGGGAAGTTTTGACAAGTCAATAGCTCCAATACCTGACAAATCTATTCCGGCTTTAATCAATACCGGCTTCAATTGATTTGTTGTCTCTTTAGCTTCCTTGTATCCTTTTTGTATTCCTTCAATGATTTTCTCTGAATCTGTGGAAACCTTTATTTGGGCTTCAAATTGCCCATCTGTGGCTTCATTGAACTTTTTCTGCAAATCAGAAAAACTTTGACTGGCTTCTGTATATTCAGCATTAATCTTGATATTGAACTCTTCTTCAAGAGTCTTCTCGTTAAAGAAGTCTCGCATATATTTCGGCATCTTCTCGAACGTATCAAAGAAAGAACTTATATCCAAACCGATAGCTATTTTCTGCGCATCACTCAAATTCTCCAAATCCCAGCCGGCAGCTTTCAGCCTCGACTTGTACCCAGATAGGAAGTCTTTCATATCCGGCAATACATCTTCCATATAAATACGCTTAGAGTTTTTCCACGCTTTCCGCAATTGAAAAATATCATCTCTATATCCTCCAG
>NZ_JBCNZM010000112.1:11817-15358 GCF_040227615.1 Bacteroides sp. RTP31139st1_H2_RTP31139_211217
ATATAGCTGCCTGACATGCGGCCAATAATCTTGTTTACCCGTTCCTCCGCATCAATGTAGTCATTGATATTTTCAAGAAAACTGTCATCAAAATAACCGTCAGTCGCTTCATTGGCATGTTCAGACGTACCTTTTATGGCATTCAACAATCTATAAGCCTCTTTTGTATCATTCAAAGCATTCCGAAGCAATATATATTGTTCTGCAAGGCTTTTAACCGTATTTCCTTCATCATCAGTCTTAAACGTTTCATTAAAAGTGTCTGCCCAAACTGGAGAATAATCCTTTAATGCTGTTTTCATTTCTTCAATAGAAGAAATCAGTGAGGCATCATTCGCCTTAAAAGGATCAACATCAGCAAATTTTTGAGCTTCTTTCGTTAAATTCTTGAAACCGTCTTGTGCTCTTGTTGTCAGCTCGGAAATACGCTCGTTCATTTCGTCAGCCTTTTGCCCGGACTTATACCATAATTCAGTAATGGCAAAAAGTCCAGCGAACAAATACATGTATGGATTGAACAAACCCTTAAAAGCAGTCCAAACTTGTTTGGCTCCATAACTAAGCATTGTCATTGCCACACGAGCTTTTCCAGCTGACATAGCCACTTGAAGTTCAGCTTTTGATATATTAAGTAATTGGGTAATATGTCCTGCCTGACCTGATTTAATTTTCCCAAGTGTTATCAACCTCAACGCTTGTTCTTTGTTCAATGCGCCACTAACAGCCAATGCCCTCCATTCTGCGGTAGTCATAGCATTTCTTGAAGCAATCAATCCTTTTTCAGCGGCAGTTAAAGTGCGGTAATTGGAAGCCATCACTAAATCCGCTGCTGTTTTCTGTTTAGCTGCGAGTGTTCCTTTTATTAATGTAGCATTTGCCACTCCCATGGCACGTGATTCTGCATAAACCGCAACCCGATATGTTCCAAACGCAGCTGTGGCCGCTGTTATAAAAGGTACAATTTCTTTCCAATTTTGAGCAAGGGTGGTAAGGCTTTCGGCAGTCCATTTCAATGTACTACCCATTGACTCCGCAATATCACCAAGCATAATGTCAATCGCATCAGCCAAGTTCTTCCATTTGGACTTAACTGATTCTGAAAGAACTTCCTGCATATTATTAAACATGCCACCATCATCCGTAAGTTCCCAAAGAACATCTTTTACATCCTCAAACGTAACCTTCTTTTTCGAGATCATATCAAGCACTTCACCGGCACTGACAATGCGGCCTTCCAACTTGCTGAATCGCTCGGCCAGTTTATCCACCATAGGAATGTTCGCTTCCGTCAATTGTCGTAATTCCGTTCCTTTCAAGAATTTAGCAGCCTTTATCTGACCGTAGGCCAATATGATACGTCCCATATCAACACCTACACCGGCTGATATATCAGCCAGCCTTTTCATGGTATCATACAATTCATTGTATGGTATAGAATACGCGGAAAGTTGTTTGGCATACTGATTCAAGTCCATAACCCCGAACGGAGAAGCAACAGCCAGTTTCTTAATCTGATTGAATATGGTTGTAGCTTTGCCTTCATCTTGCAAGATAGAGGCCATTGCAATTTTCTGATTCTCCAACTCACCACCAATATCAACCACTGCACGTAAGAAATTTTGTGCCGCATAAATGGAGTATAGCCCCAAAAATTCATTTCTTAATTGTCCGACAATACTCAACTGGCTGTTCATTGCTCCATTCATATTGAGAGTGGCTGTCATGTGCCGCCTTGCTGCATTGGCTGATCTCTCACGGGCATTAGCCAAATCCAGTTCCGCTTTGGCGGCACGGGCGGCTCTTTGTCGCGCAAGCTCACGTGCAGCTGCGGCAGAAGCCTCCGCTTTGGTTTGAATGGCTGCGGCTTTGGCGGCGCGTAAATCACTTGCTGTAAAGTTTGTATTCAACCCGGCGGCTTGCAAGGCGGCACGGACAGCTTGTGTGGTACTGGCCTTATCCACTACCACATTGATCTTAAACTTCTCACTTTGAAGCAAAGTCTTCATATCGCCAACCAACTTCTTCTTGTCAAAACCCACATCAAGTTTTGCCTGCAAGTCTTTGGTGATTTCCGCTTTCAATTTTTTACGTTGTTCCGCTGTCTTATCACGGAACAGTATATCAAAATATAAATTACCGAGATCAGCCATATATTATTGTGTTTGTGTTACTTATAATCATTAATGTTAATTGCTGTTTCTCCATTGCCATACTTATCTTTCCAGCGTTTGGCAGCATCCTCTATTTCGCTTACGGAAGGGGATTTGAAGTTCTTCGTATCGTGCTTCTTTTCCTTGTTGTCCTTGTCACAATCTGTAACCACAATAGACACATCCATTGCCAATAGTTCAATTTGTGCATTTGTAAGTACCCAATAAATACCAAACAAGGGCTTGCTTATTGGAATCCCAAATACTCTCAAAGGCTCTGTCAGCCACGGATAGGACTTGCCTATTTCCCACGTTTGTCCGTAGCTGGTTCGTGAAGGATATGCTCTGCTTCCTCTTTTGTCATTGTCATCATCGTGTCCTTCATCGCGGTCAGATATATGGTAGCAGTCAAGTAGTCTTCCACTGGAATTTTTTTTTTGCCGACGGCTATAACCTTCATCAGCTCATGATCTCCATATTGTTTGATATAAAAGAACCATCGCCACAAGAAAGGATAGAAGAACTTGATCTTCCAATATCCGTTCAAAATGATAGCGGCTGCACATTGGCAACTGATCTTATCATCATTTCCCGATTTCTGCATGGTACTGGTGAATTTGCGTATAGTCCCTCTTTTCAGCCATGAAATACCATATTTCTTTCCTCGGACTTCCACATAGTCCACACTGTCTTCCAACACATCATTCAATAGCCTTTCATCCTCCGGTGTAGGAAGTGTTATGTCATTCTTCTTTGTCATATTTTATCGTGTTTTATACGAAAAAAGGTGGTGGCCGGTATCAAGTAGCTCACCACCTTTTCGCTGATATGAATTTTGCAAAGTGTTATATCCTAAGTTTTTTATTCGGACACTTTTTTACGTAAAATGTAAATAGAGGCACCCTTAGCATCATTCAACGGAGAAACAGATACATTAAAGTACCCCGGCTTATCCTGCTCGCTGACGAAGTTGCTATACCCCTCAACATTCGGTAAGAACAAGGCTGTTTGACGGTCTTCACTACGCATGAAGAGTCCTCCGATTACTTTCTTCGGTTCGATATTGTAACCTTCACCTTCATAAGTCTCACCATCAATGGTAGCAGTCATAGCCACCGTTTCCGCTTTCTTGTTCAGTAACAAGTCATTGATCTTTCCTGCCACGGAAGGTACTTGAAACTGAATATCGGAATCTCCAGCATTAGCAATAGAAGTCCAAGTTGCTCCGGTTGTCAACTTGATCTTGGAAACATCGGCAGCTCCGGTATCAAATGTAACTCCGTCAGAGAGTACCGGCAGCTCCATATCAAAAGCCGCTAAAGTTGCGAGGTCACTATTGACTTTGGACACATAATAAACCTCCTTCATCTGATTAAAGAGCACCTTTAACT
>NZ_JBCNZM010000113.1:0-15280 GCF_040227615.1 Bacteroides sp. RTP31139st1_H2_RTP31139_211217
GTGATATAAAAAAAGAGGGAGTATGATATATCGGTATCCCTGAATCCGGAATATCCAATCCCATAATACCTTCAAAAAAAGAATGCCACAGAACGACTCCAACAATCATAGGAAACCGCAGTACATCTATAACTTTTGATTGCAAATTTTTTTTTTCCATTTGATTTAAATAATCATGTACAAAGTTAATGTTTTATAGATGTTTTACAAATTCTCCCCCCCTCATTTTTTTCATGCACTTTTCTTTTTCGTATAATAAATGGTAAAATACCAATAATTAAGTATCTTTGCCAAGATATTTTTTAACTAATAATGAACATAAAAAAACGACCCTGACCCTCCATAGCGAGGGCCAAACCGCAGTAAGCATCGAAAAGAATACTGCACACAGTAGAAATCCATTATTGGATAAGTTGGAAATCATTGCAGAGGCAATTGGCGGCTTGCTGGAAGGAAAATCGTCTTTCTCCCAAAGCGAACTGCGCAGTCTGGCCCACATACGGCAGATGACACGCATGCACAAAACAAAGTCCAGAGAACAATAGCTACTGTGAGTCAAATGTTTACGAATGTAGCAAGTGAAGGAACCCACAAAGAAAGAGCTCCACCATCAACTTTTTTTAAAAAAAATCACATATTTCACCATTGTAGGCTTCAGTTCCCCAGACGAAGGCCAGAACACCCATACAATAGCTTCTGGACACGCCAAAGCATGCGTTAAGCCTACAAAAGTCCATTTGCAGGCTTATCCTATTATCCCTACCTTTGCATCACCAAACAAAGAGAAAAATACTACGGAAAACGCCGTCGCCACAACAAGCAGCCCCGCTTTACGCACTACTTTTCCCCTCTAAAAAAATATATATGAAAAAGAATTTTTATTTCCAACACTCCTTAATGTCAATGTTCGACCCCAGAATGAAACACTTGGTAGACAACGAAGGACTCAGAGGACTGGGTGCCTACTGGATTATCATCGAAAAACTGTCAATCTTGCCAGAACCGCGCGCGCAACTGGATTATCTCCGTGCCTACTGCGACAGCAAGAAAATCACCTTATGCTACCTTAAGAAAATCATCCTGGAATACGACCTTTTTGAACTGGAAGAAGACGGATACTTTATGCCCAAAGAGTTGAATCCCCTACACAAAAAAGGCGAAAAAACGGAAAAAACTACTCAGGAAAAGCCGGATTCCAAAGCAAAAAATGACGAAAAACAGCAAAAAGTATCGAGGAATAAAAGCAAAAAACAGTCTGATTTGTCAAGCAATACACTAAACAACAAGTATTTAGCTAAAAACGCCACAAATACTAATAAGAAGACTATAGATATTAATAAAACAACAACAGCAACAACAGAAGAAAAAGAAGCTGCTGCTGCCGATGCACTTTCATCACCCCAAACAACACCCGCTCCCATCGAACCCTGGCATACGCTGATAGACAAACTCACCGAAGAAAGTGCCTGGCTGGACGTGGCCTGCATGCACAGCGGCTATGGCAGCTTGCTGAAGACGCACATCAAAGAGGCTGTGGAGGTATTCAGGCAGCACGTCATACTGCACGACAACGGCAATGTGCTGCTGAACATGAAAGACACCCGACAATATTTCGTCAACTTCGTAAGGGCCGGCCAGCGCACCTCGCAGGAACTGCATATGCTGTTGCAGGGCCTCGAAAAGCAGCAGTCTGCCGCCGCACCGCCCAACCCCTACCGCTATGAGCAGCTGGTGAACGGACGGCGCACCTACCTGGGCTGCCCCATCCCCGACGGAGCGCCACCCCGACCGGACAATACCGCCTTCTGGAACGAAACTGCCCGTTCGTGGACGTCGCAAACCCCGCCGCCTTCATCGAAAAAGCCGAAACAGAAACCCGGCTGAAACGCCACACTCCGGCATCCGGAATGCCACACGTCAGCGTTCCGAATGCCACATGTCAACGTTCCGAATGCCACACCTCAGCACGTCCCAAGTGTGGCATTTACCCTCGTGAAGTGTGGCATTTCAACCCGCTAAGTGTGGCATTTCAACCCCTCAGGCTGCCCTGAAACTAAAATCTGCGTCTAAAAAATTATCAGAAAACTACTAAAGCAAACCTATATGAGAAATTTCCATCAACGCGGCATTGACACCCGCGGCCGCATCAGCGGCAAAATCAAGACCATCTGCCCGCAATGCAACGACACCCGCGGACACAAAGGCAACAAGTCACTCTCCGTAGACCTGGACAAAGGCCTGTGCTACTGCCACCACTGCGGCTACAAGCTCTACGTGCCCGACGACGCCGAAGAACGCCTCAAGCAGCAACGCCGCGACATGCACCGGAAGCCCGCCGCACCGCCCCAGCACTTCCGCCGTCCCACCTTCGACCCTGCCCGGATGCAACTCTCCGAGAACCTGGAACGCTACTGGACCACCGTCCGCTGCCTGCCGCAGGAGCTGCTGCGCACCCTGCGCATCACCGAAGAGACGGTGCGCCTCCCGGAGAGCAGCCAGGAGGAGAACTGCATCTGCTTCAACTACTTCGAGAACGGGACACTCGTCAACACCAAGTACCGCAGCGCCCTGAAGCACTTCATGATGGTGAAGGGCGCCGAGCTCATCCCCTACAACGTGGACAGCATCCTCGGCACCCCGGAGTGCATCATCACCGAAGGCGAGTTCGACACGGCAGCCGTCATCGCCGCGGGACGCAAGGACGTCGTCTCCGTGCCCGCCGGCGCCCAGAGCAACCTCACGTGGCTGGACCGCTTCGTGGAGTCGCACTTCGAAGACAAGCAGGCCATCTACATCGCCGTAGACGAGGACCCGGCAGGGCAGTCGCTCCGGCAGGAACTCACGCGCCGCCTCGGGGTGGAACGCTGCCGCATCGTGCACTTCGGCGAGGGCTGCAAGGATGCCAACGAGCATCTGGTGAAATACGGCGCCGAAAGCCTCCGCATCTGCATCGAGCAAGCCGAAGAAGTGCCCCTGGAAGGCATCTTCACCGCCGAAGACTGCCGCGACGACCTGCGCTCCCTCTACGAGAACGGCCTGCAGCGGGGTGCCGACACCGGCTGGGACAACTTCGACGAACACTGCACCTTCGAGCCCCGCCGCCTGCTGGTGATGACCGGACGCCCCGGCGACGGCAAGTCCGAATTCACCGACGAGCTGGTGCTGCGCCTCTGCCTGCGCCACGAGTGGAAAATCGCCTTCTTCAGCCCCGAAAACATGCCCATCGCCTACCACCTGCACAAGCTGGCGGAGAAGCTGACCGGCCATCGCTTCACCCCCGGACCGGGCATGACGGAAGCCCTCTACGGGCAGGCAGTGGGCTGGCTGGACCGCAACGTGTCGCACATCCTGCCCGACGACGGGAGCTACGGCATCGACCACATCCTGGAGAAAGCCCGCCAGGTGGTGCGCCGCAAAGGGGTGCGCATCCTCGTCATCGACCCCATGAACCGCCTGGAACAACGTCTGGAACCGGGGCAGACGGAAATGGACTACATCACCGACACGCTGAACAAGCTGGGACGCTTCGCCACCCGCAACCAGTGCCTCGTCATCCTCGTGGCCCACCCCCGCAAGGTGAACCGCAACGAAAAGGACGGCACCCGGCGCCGTGTCGAGATGAACGACATCAACGGCTCTGCCAACTTCGCCAACATGTCCGACTTCTGCCTCGTGGTAGACCGCAACGACACGAAGCAGATAGCCACCATCTACATCGAGAAGGTCCGTTTCAAACACTTGGGCAGTGCCCACACCGAAGCCAAGTTCGTCTACAACCACCTGAACGGACGCTACTGGCCCTGCGAGGAAGACGTCATCCACACCCCCCAAGGAGAGCAACTGGGACCGGTGAACACGCAGTTCGACAATGAGAATTGGTTGAAAAATAATGAAGAACAAGGCAGGTTATTCGAGTAAAAATCCGTATCTTTACAAGACGGAAAGAAGAGAATAGGTGCAAGCATGTGCAAACTGTGCAATCACGTGTTATCCGTGCAATCACGTGTTATCCCTATTAAAGAAAACATACAACCTAAACTTTAAAGAATATGATGAAACAGAATGATTCCTTTGCAGAGCCACGCTTCCCCGTCCGCAGTTACGGGAAAGGCGAACTGGCCATGTACTACCTTCCGGGCATTGCCCAGCAGACTGCCGTCAACCGGCTGAACGAATGGATACGCACCGCCCCCGGGCTGGAACAACGCCTGCTTGCCACGGGCATGAACCCTTATTGCCGACGGTACACGCCCGCACAAGTGCAGCTTATGATTAATGTCTTCGGGGAGCCTTCTTAGAAGGTTCCCCCCCTTTTCACATAAATCCTCACCCCCACTCTGTCTATATGCTCACGCAATGCCTCGTTTTCAAGATTGGCATATACCACCACTTCACGCACTTCATCAAAACGAGCTAAAACAGCACATATCCTGATTACTGTTTTCCAACATATTCCATGTCTTTTTATTCAGTTTACGCACATCTATGCGAATACAAATATACCTCCTATTTGTCACAAATCCAAAACAAAAGAAACAATAACCTCCCTTATCCTCTCCCAACCTCCTCCTACCTCCCCCAACCTCCCATCCTCCCTGCCCCATGTACTATCTTTGTATCAACGAAACGGAGCAGAGGCCATCGCCGCGGAGACACCTCCTTTCCCCTTTCGGAATGAAACATTAACCATTAAACATCAACCATCATGCCAACAGCATTAGTAGTGCGCACACAGCGCCACAAGAAAATCGGGGACAGCAGCTCCCCCATGGTCTACACCCTGAAACGCAAGCCCCAAGATGCCAAAATCTTCGACCTTGCCCGTATCGCGCAAGACATTGAAGCACTGGGAGCCATGTCGGCCGAAGACGTGGAGCACGTAGGCAAAGCCATCGTACGACAGATGCGCCAGACGCTGACGGACGGCAACAGTGTCCGTCTGGACGGCTTCGGCATCTTCCACACCACCTTTAAATGCCGTGCCACCGAACTGGCCAAAGACTGCACCGTGAAAAACATCGAGCGCGTCAACATCCGCTTCAAGGTAGCCAACACCCTGCGGCTGGTGAACGACAGCAACGCCACCACCAAAGGTGGAGCAAACAACCTCGTCTTCGAGCTTGTAACTGCCGACAAGGATAGCACCGGCGGAGGTTCCGGCGGCAATAATCCCGATGGCGGAGGTTCCGACGGAGACCAGGGGGAGAATCCGCTGGGATAAAAAAGAGGGATTAAGGATGAGCTTGTGTTCATTAATCCTTAATCCCTAATCCTTAACCCTTAATCCTAATCCTTAAACATCAAACATCATGAGTACAAAATCATCAGCCTGGGACAAGATTCTGAAAGTAATCATCGCTGTAGCTTCGGCACTTTTGGGTGCATTCAGCGCACACGCCATGAACAGCGGTGGTCCCTTTTAGCGAACAGCCCCCAAAGGCAAACAGTAAAGAAAAATGAGAAAAATTGATTTGATTGTGATACATTGCAGCGCCACGTGCGAGGACCGTCCCTTTACCGGGCAAGCTCTGGAAGCCGCGCACCGCCGACGTGGATTTGATGGCACGGGCTATCATTTCTACATCCGCCGTGACGGACAAATCCTGACTACCCGCCCGGTCGAGAGGGCCGGCGCCCACGCCCGCGGCTACAATGCCCACTCTATCGGAATCGCCTACGAAGGCGGATTGGACCACTATGGGAATCCCAAAGACACACGCACGGAATGGCAACGCCACTCGCTCCGCGTATTGGTCCGCGCTTTGCTGATGGACTATCCGGAAGCAAAAGTGGCGGGACATCGCGACCTCAGCCCCGACCTGAACAACAACGGAGAGGTGGAACCAATGGAATGGACGAAACAATGCCCGTGTTTTGAGGTGAAAAAAGAGAAGTGGTAACCAAGAAAAGAGAGGTGACAAAGCATGACAAAAGCTTTGCCACCTCATTTTTTATTCATACATTTGTTCTAATTAAGCAAAATGCGCATCAAACAAAGTTCAGCCGTATGAAGTACCCTATTGGAATACAGAGTTTTGAGAGCCTTATCAATGACGGATATTTGTGAAACTGCTGAAAGACAACAACTTCTGTCTGCCCGACCTTACGAGCGAAGGAGTGACTGCAGAGACACTGACAGACGTGGAGTCGTTCAAGGATAATCCCATTGCCGTGATTTACCAAAGCGGCTACCTCACGATAAAGGAATATGACGAAGAATTCAACATCTATCGGCTGGGATTCCCCAACAAGGAAGTGGCCGAAGGATTCATCAAATATCTGGTTCCCTACTACATGCCGATAAAGGACAGTGAATCCGTCTATTAATAGATGAACAACAATGCCACTTGCTAAAAATGAAGCCAGCGCTTCACCTTATCCTTCAGATTTATATTGACCATGAAGCCAACCAACCACTTTTTAGCGGCCATAGGCATCATATAGAACAGAAGAAAAGGAAGCAGCTTCATCAAATTTTTATCCAAATGCCAATGTGACGGATAAGAAAAATGGCGGGATAAAAGATTTTCCAGATATTGCCGCTTCTTCTCCGGCGAAATACATGCAGAAGCATATACCCGGTTGGCATGATAAAGGCTCATTTTCATGATGTCCAACATCAGTCCGTTATAGAAAGACTCGCCGGTCAAAGAGTGTATATACCCAGACTTCAACAACTGCGTACCAATATATTGTTCTGTCAAAAACTCTGAATACCCTTGCAGCTCTTTCAAACTGGTGACCGATTGAGGATTATAAGTAAAGAACAGTGTACAATCCGGCAACAAGCGGCAAGAACGGGCCCGCAATATCACTTGATACGTAAACCAAGGGTCATCAATCAGATAATGAGGAATACAACGAACCTCATTTTTGCGCAGAAAATCCGTCCGATAAAGCTTGTTCCAAGTAGCTACAAAGATATTCTGCCCCCGTCCGTAACGATATTTAGCCACTGCATAATCTCCATCAGTAATTAGAGTATCCTCGTACTGGCATCCACCGGGATACACTTTTCCTTCCAAATCACGCCGGACGAAGGATGCCGCCACAAAATCCACTGGATGTTCCTGCATCTTATTATACAGCAATTCAATGCACTCCGGTATAAGCACATCGTCGCAATCCATTGTAAACAGATATTCCCCCGTCGCCTTCTCGACAATGGTATTACGTGCCGCCCCCGTACCCTGATTGACCACTTGGTCGATAATACGGACAGCACTTCCGCGTGGATGTTCCCCGGCTACCCTGCGAACTATATCCATACTATCCCCTTTATCATCGACAAAAATAAATTCAATGTTCGGATACGTTTGGTTAAGGGCAGACAATAATGTACGCTCTATAAGACCCGCAGCATTATAAATAGGTATGCCCAGCGTTATAAGCGGAAGAGTATTCATCTTTTTATCCATCGTTTCATTGTACGTAAAAAACGTTGCACATCCAGTATCAACAGAGGGGAAAGCGAAGCCAGACATAAGACAGCATAATCAATGGACAACCGGAAAGGCAATCGCTCTAACGCCGACCTTAGAGCCAATCTCTCCCGGCCAATGAACTCGCCTTTCTCTTTTCTATTATCACAAGCTGTATCCAGCCAAATGTGTACCCGTCGTATATCGTGTACACAAACCCTCATCCAGAAATCAGGGGCCGGATGTTCTTTCACATAGTCACTGTGGTTTTCGAGCCCTTCCAATAAAGACTCTATAATTCTTTTCTGATTATCAACATGATGAGACACCGACTGACTACGCATCCGATAATAATAAGCATCGACCGGAAGTGAACAGACAGCATTGGCATGATAAAAACAAAGAGGATTCAGCACACAATCCTCTGCCTTATTCCCTGGAATATAACGCAAACGGTGCTTTATCAGCAGGTCACGGAGTATCAAGCGATTGGTCAGTACCGGATTGTAATAGAAATCCTGATAGAGCTCTATCCCCGTCTTTATCGGTGATTCAGGTACGTCAAATCCGACAAAACGCCTGCATTTGCCGTCTTCAAAAGCCACATTATTGAATATCAGCATGTCCAAATGGCTTTCGCGGGTCTTCTCATAAAAACGAGACAACAAGCCGGGAGCAATGAAATCATCGCTGTCAACAAACCAGATGTATTTGCCGACCGCCTTTTCAATGGCTTCATTCCGAGTTTCAGCCGCTCCGGAATTAAGATGGGTAAAAACACGGATATTAGCATAATCAGCCCCATATTTCTGTGCTATCCGCAGACTTCCGTCAGTAGACCCGTCATCATAGAGTATTATCTCATATAGCTCTGACGGAACATCCTGATTCAACAAGCTATCTACACATTCAGACAGATAATCTTCCACATTGTATACCGGAACAATAAAACTCAGCCATTTCTCCATAAATTCATTATTCAACCATTTACCTACAAAAATACACAAAAAAAGGGAGCATACTATTTTTTTGTGTACTTTTGCTGGTAATAACAAAAAACTTATGCCTCAGGAGTCACGCCTTAAAAAATCATTGCTCAATGCGCGGGTTAATCTCATTTTTTATTTCCTGAGTTTAGCCCTATCATTTTTTTCCAGAAAAATCTTTCTGGATGCATTGGGCGCAGACTTTATGGGGCTGATAGGTACACTGAACAATCTCTTGGGTTTTCTGAACCTTGCAGAATTGGGTATCAGCACAGCCATCGGCTACGTTCTGTATAAACCCCTCTTTGAACACGATGAAAAGAAAATCAATGAAATAATTTCCGTTTTCGGTTTCATCTACCGCCGTATCGGTTTTATCATTCTAAGTGCAGGATGTGCCTTGGCATGCTTCCTGCCCTTGATATTCCCCAATAATGTCTTTGATTTAGGCGTCATCTATTTTGCATTTTTCTCGTATCTGACCACTTCACTAATAGGATATTTTGCCAATTACAAGCAAACCCTTTTGGGAGCAGACCAGAAGAACTATGTAGTGACAGCCTATTTTCAAAGTGCCGTACTGATAAAGACTTGTCTGCAAATGGGATTAGTCTATTATACGGGCAACTATTACCTATGGATTAGCCTGGAACTTCTGCTGGGCATTGTCTATTCCATTATCCTGAACTGGAAAGTCAACCAGGTATACCCTTGGCTGAAAAGCGAAGTGAAACAAGGAAAGCTGCTTTTCAAGAAATATCCGGAAGTAACCCGGTATACCAAACAGCTCTTTGTCCATAAACTGGGCAGTTTCGTACAGTTCCAAACCACTCCCTTCCTGGTATATGCCTTCGTCTCACTCAAAACTGTGGCTTACTATGGGAACTATACGCTCATTATTGATAAGATAAGTATATTTATCAGCAACCTATTAGGGAGTACCAATGCAGGAGTAGGTAACCTGATAGCCGAAGGTGATTCCAAACGTATCCAGCAAGTATTCTGGGAGTTGATGGGTATCCGTTTCTTGATAGCCGGAACCATTTCATTTGCCCTGATTCGACTGACCGGCGCTTTTATTTCATTATGGCTGGGAAGTGAATACGTATTGCCCCAACATATTCTGTATCTGATTATCATCAACTCGTTCATCAGCTACACCCGAGGTGCCATAGACCAATTTACCTATGGGTATGGTTTATTTCAAGATACTTGGGCTCCCATTGCGGAAGTAATCATCAACCTGACTGTTGCCATCATTGCCGGACATTTTTGGGGACTGCCGGGAATTTTGATGGGCAACATAACCAGCCTATTTCTCATCATAGTCATTTGGAAACCTTACTTTCTTTATTCGCAAGGATTCAAAATACCCGTTCTTCACTATTGGATGGGCTACATCAAGCATCTGCTGATTATACTGCTGCCGGGAATAGTATGCTACCATCTCTATCCAAGCAATGACTTTACACCGGAAAGCTCTTTTACACATTGGATTCTCTATGGAATGATTCTGATTTCCACTTATGGGATATTGACCTGCTCGTTGCTCTATCTTTTCACTCCGGGCATACGTGCATTCGCTCACCGGATACTGAAAAGGCATCATTGACGAGCTGTTGATTTCAGTCGGTCAAAGGCATTTTCCCACTCGTCCGCCACATTCTGTATGTCAAAGCGCCTCACATACTGCACACAATTTTTTGACATCTCCCTGCGCAGTTCTTCATCTTTCATCAATGAGCCCAACTTCCGGGCAAACTCCTTATGCGAGAACGGAGGAACCAACAATCCGTTCTTCCCATCATCAATAATATCTGTGATAGCTGCATACGAATTGAACGCCACCGGAACCGCCCCGAATGTCATGGCTTCGGTCAATACCATTCCCCACCCTTCAAAGTCACTCGTCAGACATAGGATGCTTGCATCCCGGTAAAATGGTTCAGGGTCTTGCCAACCGGTGAAAACAACCCGTTCCATCTTTAAGGCTTTCTGTTCCAATGTCTGCCTTATCGGCCCGTCTCCCACAATGACCAACTCCCAATCGGGAAATTTTTTATATATACGCTTCCAGATATCAATCAGCCGTCCTACACGCTTCTGGCGCCACTCTATCCGGCCTACATACAATATCTGCTTCTTCTTGAGAAAATCTGTATTTTCTTGAGCAGGATATGTATTCGGATTGGGGATGGCAATCACCCGGCTCAAATCTTTTGAATATATCTGCCACAAATCAGGAAGAAATTTCAAGGAAAGTAAACATAATGCATCTGTATATCGAAAAATGCCTCCATAATCTGATTGTAATGTACGCTTGTAATCATACTTAAGCATGGGAATTTTGAGGATACGGGCCACCTTTCTGATTTTTCCCATGATTGTGTTTTTTCCTGATACCCACATTACGAACTCTCCCAAATGATGATATATGCCAAGAGGATTATAATGTATCACGGAAATAATATACACGTCCCGCAAGGTTTTAGAGAAGGAATATAATGTATAATAAGTCTGCGGGTCCTGGTCTATGACCATATCAATACGGTGCTCTTGCAGGAAACTACGGAAAAACAACCCGTTCTTTTCTACTTCCCGAACCTGATATGGGAAAAAATAAGAGGATGCAGGATATGCATAATCCATGCGGCTTTCATCCCGCACACTATGTAAACAAAGAACATGGTGTCCCCGTCTTATGAATTCACGGCACAAAAGGTCACTTACTCTTTCAATCCCTCCCCGTTGGGGATGGAACATGACAGGATGTATAAACAAGATATTCATAATGCCCTCCGTTATTTCGCTCCAAACATTTTCTTGAATTTTATACCTGACAAGAAACGCATCCACCCATCAAAAGCCGATGCCCCCACCCTGCAAAGCAAGAATTTGCCCAACACATCCGCTTTATACTGTGGAAGAAAAAATCGTCTTATCCATTCTTTGTCTGATAAAAGGACTTGATGTAAAAAAGACAACCGTTCCTGCCGGGTATACTTATGCTCTGGTTTATAGATGGCCAAAATCACTTTATGGAAAAAGACAGTCAATGAATTCCATGTTCTATCCAGTGAGCTATCCTCCAAATTAAATTTCTTTTGATACACATAGACCCTTTCCAAAAAATTGGAGAATGCTGCATATTCTGCCGGAAAGCTGTTTATACGCACAGACAACACATCTACAGAATACCCTACTCTATAAACGTAATTATTGTAATCACGAATAACCATAAAATCCGCATACATCAGGTAGTCCAACATAAACAGCATATCTTCCAGTCCGGAAACAAAAGGAACAAAGCCCACCCGGTATTGCTTGATAATCCGATGGTCGTATAGCTTGCTGCCTGCGTACGCAACACGCTTGTCTATCAAGTCTGTCAATATAAGATACATCTGTTCCGAAGCTATATCTTGTTCGGGAACGTGAAACGTTTGAAAGTCCCCATTTGGCAGATACGCATCAAGAGAACCGACTATTACTCCCTCCTTCGTTTTATCGGCAGGCAATGCACCGTACAGCCTTTCAAGATAACAAGGCTTTACATAATCATCTGAATCAATAAAGGTTACATATCTTCCACGAGCATTCATCAAACCAGTATTCCGGGCACAGCTCAATCCTGCATTAGCCTGATGGAACACCCGTATCCTCGTATCCTTCCCGGCATACTCTTCACAAATCTCCCCACAACGGTCAGGGCTCCCGTCATCTACCAGCAACAGCTCAAAATCCGTAAAGGTCTGTGCAAGAATACTGTCAATGCACTGGGGCAAGTACTCTTCTACCTTATAAACGGGTACTATAACGGATATTTCCGGAAGATTATTCATATTCGCTCATTTTGCATGAAACACTGCCTTCATTTTTATAGACAACACCAACAAATAGTAGGCTGACTTTACAAAAGCCTTAAAATACAGATAGCCGGCATACGTAGGAAGCACATAATGGATGTTCTGCAGCATCAGCTTCCATTCGGGACGCAGGCCCGTCATCTCCAACAAAGACGCATACTTTTTGTTCCTGAATACCAAATAACTCTGATAATGAAAGGATGTGTCTTTCGTGAAATACAGAATACGGTCAAAATATTTCGCCTTCAGACTCTCAAAGTATATATATATCAGCCGGTTATCCTGCAAACACCGGGAAGACCGGATAAAGTCGTAGATATAACCAAGCACCAGCACACGACATTCCAAATTACGCATAGACGGCGCTCGCATGATGGAATCTGGCTGCATGGAATAATAGTAAGTGGTCTCATTGACGACATACATACTTTGAGACATACATGCCAACTTAAATGACCATAAATCATCCTCGTGTACAATGCCCTCCTGGAAGTAGAGTTTATGCTGCAAAACGAGGGGACGACTCACCAGCTTGTTCCATGCCATGACATACCATTTTCCCTGCACATAAGTGGAAAGTACAAGAGCATTCCCTTCATAAAACCCGGTGCCTAATGATAAAGGAGGAGCCCAACGTCTGGCGCCGGTCACCTCGTAATTGCCTATCACAAAATCCGGTCGCTTCTGCACCGCTGCATCCGCCAAAAGCTCTATTGCATTCGCTGAAATATAGTCGTCGCTATCCAAGAAGTACAGATAATCGCCAACAGACGCTGAAATACCGGTGTTTCTTGCAGCAGAAAGCCCTCTGTTCTCTTCATGTTCCAGACATCTCACCACCGTTCCGCGCGGATGCGAAGCCACCACCCGTCTGGCTATCTCCATAGAGTTGTCCGGAGTGCAGTCATTCACAAGAATGACTTCCAAATCCTGCCAAGTCTGGTCCAACACGGACAACAAACACCGTTCTATGTACTTGGCAACATTATAAACCGGAACAATAATGGAAACTTTCATGCTTTCAATCATATTTTCAGAATTTCACCTCATGGCCTTCCACAAACTCTTCCCACCACACAACAAGCGTCAACAGATTGAAATATTGCAAAGCCTTGTTCTGCCTATGCCAGAACCAACCACCCTCCTTCTCTGCAACTTGTTCATAATCTGTAAGAAACTTCTCCACTGCATCACGACGCAGATAGTTGTCCATAATGCCGGAAGCAAGAATAAATTCCTTAAAGAAAGCACGTCGGGCCCTATCACGGAAGAACAGTGGCATAGGTGCAAAACCGCCCTGCTTCTTCTTCAAGGTAATGGCCTCGGGAAGTAAAGGTTTATAATGGCGCTTTAACAGATATTTAGAAACGGAACGGCCCCGCGCAATGTCCAGTACACTGTTGCCCCTGCACTTCAACCCTACCGGCAGCTCCTGCAGGAAATGGAAAAGCTCCAGGTCCATAAAAGGATACGTCAGATTGTTACCGAACATGCGTGCCATGCTGGAAGCCTTGAAAAGAATGATACGGTTGATTACAGTCTCCAAATCGGAAAGAATGGCATGCTGCGCGTAAAGATGTTCGAAACTATGGATATCGGGCCGTAGTGATTTTACCGGCTCAAAATCTTCTTTCGGATTTTGCAGAAGGGCACACAAGGCAGAATCGGAGAAGCCGAAACGCTCCCCTTCCAGAATATGAAGTATCTTATCCAAATGGAAATTGATGCGGGAAAGCTTTCCACCGGTATCAAAGGTTTCATGCTCCAGCAGACGGCTGATGCCACGTAGCAAGGGACGCAATCCTATGCGGGCGGATAGATAATGCAACGCCACTTCGCGACCGGAAGTACCGAAATACTGGTCACTGCCGTCACCTCCCAGAATCACGTCGGGCTTGTCATCGCCTATCATGCGCATGGCACAATAGTTTACCATCAGCCCGCCTTCCATAAAAGGCTCACCCAGAAAACGGACAATGTCGGGCAAGGCACTGGTTTCCGTACCGTCAATCTCGTACTCGTGGTGGCGGGTACCAAAGGTTTCAGACATCAGACGGGCCATGGGCAGCTCCGTCCAGGCATCTCCTTTAAAGCCCACGGAATAGGAGTCAATCTGGCCGTCGTAAATGCTGCGCAGCGCAGCAAGGTTTGAACCGGAATCATAGCCGCCACTCAGCAGGATACCTACCCTGCGGCTATGGCCGATACGCCGGCGGATGGCTTGCGCATGCAATTCTCCATAACGGCGGGAGTAGGTTTCTACATCCGGATTCCGTTCAGTCGCCACCTTGGGTTCATGCTCAAAAACGCTGTCGCGCTTCAGACAATAAATGTCATCTGCCACCTTTTCATATAAGCTGGGATTTCTTTCCTTCAGCGAATCAAACATGGAATGTACTTTCGCTTGTGTCTCTAACTTTACAGAAGCCCAAACCGGCATCAGATAACCAAGCTCTGTCAACATGTAGAACTTTTCGCCGGCACCTAAAGAATGAACATCGAATAGGGCGAAATTATTCTTCTTCAAAATGCCACGCTGAAGGAATGTACTCAATGAAACCAGATTAGGCTCGAAATTTTCTTCCAGTTGGTCCTCTAAAAATTGCCAGGAAGTGGCAAAATTACCATCAATGTGACAATAGACGGGATAATGCGTGCCATGATGGTCGCGCACCACTCCGCATTCATTTTCTGAATAATATACTATGGTGAACGAACCGTCCAGGCGTGAAAAGCCATATGCCGGATCGGATAGAAACGCATCAGCAGCAAGCTTGGCATTGGTATCATCCGGAGTTGCCTGCAAGGTGTCCCGATTATACAAAGTTCCGAAAAAGAAAAGTCTCAGATTATAACTTTCAAAAGAAGATTCCGGCTCTTCTCCCTCTACACAGACTGTACGCCAATCTTCTAAAGTGATTTTTCCGTATATCATTTGTTTGCTTATAGACTTGTTTATTGTGTATCCCTTTCTATTTTTCCACCACCCCATGCCTGGTATGTATAA
>NZ_JBCNZM010000114.1:0-15289 GCF_040227615.1 Bacteroides sp. RTP31139st1_H2_RTP31139_211217
CTTCCCTTTCTTGGCAATGGCGCTGACGTTGAAACGCGCCGGAGTCTTTGCATCTTTACTCATGCCTACAAACTTGCCGTTGAGGTAGTAGAAGGCTGCCCCGCGTACGCCGTCGGCACTCAGGAAAATTTCCTTATCGTCCCAGTCTCCCGGAAGAGTGAACTCGCGGCGGTAGGTGCCGGTGGGATTCCATTCTTGGGGAACGTATGGAGGATTGGGCTTGTCCCAATAAGGAGGATAGCCCGAAGAACAGAATTCATAAGGCTGGTTCACATAGATGGGCGTACCGAATCCCTGCAACTCCCAGTTTCCGGGTACATTGATGTCCGGCCAGCGGCTGGCGTCCACACGGTCCATCATGAAGTCCGTGGGGCGGTCGGCGAAGGTTTCCACATAATGGAATTTCCATTTCCCGTTAAGGGACAAGCGGAATGTTCCGTTCTTGCGGTCATTGATGACGGCATCAGCCTCCGTGACGTAGGAGGTGAACGTGCTGCGGGCAGGCTCCCGGTTGATGCTTGTCAGCTTGGGGTTGGTAATCTCTTCGTAGCGATTGTTCTCCTGAGCAGTCAGGGCAAAGGGAAACGCTGCGAGGCAAGTGAGTAAAAAATACTTTTTATTCATAATTGCTTTTATTTCTTTGTGGTAGGTTCAGAGACCGGGAATACGAGCCCTTCACGCAACCACTTCTCCAGTTCTTCCGTCCATTGACGCTTGTAGGTGAAGTTGTCCCGGAATCCCCAGCCATGTCCGCCGGTGGGGTAGGCATGCAGGCTGGCAGGTACTTTATGGTCGCGCAGGGCAAGGAAGTAACCGATGCCGTTGATGGGCGGCACTGCGTCATCGTCCGAAGAAAGCATGATGAAAGCTTGCGGAGTGCGTGGGGACACTTGCCTTTCGAGGGAGTATTTTTGTTCCAGTTCCTGAGATGGATTTTCTCCGATAAGGTTCTTACGGGAACCTCCATGGGTAACGCCTTTCTGCATGGAAATCACCGGATAGAACAAGATCTGGAAGTCGGGACGGGTCTTGTCACTGCTGTATAGTGTGGCAAGCGAAGCTGCCAGATGGCCGCCGGCAGAAGCGCCCATGATGCCTACACGCTGAGGATTGACACCCCATTCGGCGGCATGTTCGCGTACCATGCGGATGGCTTGTTCGGCATCGGAAAGGGGCACTTCATGGTGCCCGTTGGGCATACGGTATTTCAGTACTGCATAGGTGATGCCTTGTGTGTTGAACCAGGGAGCCATGTCGTGTCCCTCGTGCTTCATGGCCAGCCCCCCGTAGCCGCCTCCCGGACACATGATGATGGCCATGCCGTTGGGGTGGGAGGCAGGGTACACCGTAAGGGTAGGGGTGGTGACATCGGACACCCATTCGTTGTTATGGTTCTGTCCGGAATTGGTCAGTTCGTTGTTATTGGGGGCACCGTTGGGCCATAGGGGCAGCTCAACGGGCTTTTGTGCAGATAACATGGTCGCTGCAAATAGAAAAGATAAAAGTAGAATCTTTTTCATGTTCTTGGTATTTAAAAGTGATTTGGTTTTCATGGAAGCTTTGATGAGGTAGAATATCAGAATGGCATAAGCACCCAGCGCCAGCACTTCGGACCAGGTGTTCTGCAACCATGCATCGTTTACGAGGTTGATTCCTCCGAAACGCATGGCAGCACTTGCCACGCCCATCAATGCACCGCCGGCAATGAAACCGGAGGCAAGCAGGGTACCTTTCTCCCCGCGTTCGGCATTGAGAGCGGCATCCTTGCTGCGGCTGGTCACGTACCAGTTGATGGCACCGCCCACTACCAACGGAACATTCAGTTCCAATGGGATGAACATACCCAATGCAAATGCCAGTGCGGGAATCTTGCAGAAGTTGAGGATGACGGCCAGCACTGCACCGATGCCGTAGAGCAGCCAGGGCGCACCCACACCGTTCATCAACGGTTCGATAACGGCCGCCATGGCATTGGCTTGCGGAGCGGCCAGCTGTCCGCTGGTGAAACCGTATGTCTTGTTTAGGATAATCATTACACCACCTACGGTAGCGGCAGAAACGATGGTTCCGAGGAACTTCCAGGTCTCCTGCTTGGCAGGCGTGCTACCCAGCCAGTAACCGATTTTCAAGTCTGTGATGAAGCCTCCCGCCATGGACAGTGCCGTACATACAACACCGCCCATCACCAGTGCCGCAACCATCCCTTCGGGACCTTTCAGCCCTACGGCTACCATGACTACGGATGCCAGGATTAATGTCATCAGCGTCATTCCGGATACGGGGTTTGTGCCCACAATCGCAATGGCATTGGCTGCCACGGTGGTGAACAGGAAAGCGATACCTGCAACAAGCAGGATAGCTACAATGGTATGTGTCAAGTTGCCCTGCATCACATCGAAGTAGAAGAAGAGAACAACCAGCAGCAGCGTGATGATGGAACCGATGGCGATAATCTTCATAGAGATGTCCCGCTGTGTGCGTTTCACACTGGCTTCCACGTTGGACTTACCTCCCATTTCCTTGGCAGCCAGTCCTACGGCACTCTTGATGATGCCCCAAGACTTGATAATGCCGATGATACCTGCCATGGCAATGCCACCGATACCGATGCTCTTGGCATAGTATTTGAAGATTTCTTCCGGAGCCATAGCGCCTATGGTTGCCGTGATTTCGGGGTTCCATTGGTTCAGTACGGAATCTCCCCAAATCATGGACATACCGGGGATGATAATCCACCATACGGCCAGTGAGCCGGCACAGATGATGGACGCGTATTTCAGTCCCACAATATAACCCAGACCGAGCACGGCAGCACCCGTATTAACCTTGAATACCAGCTTGGCTTTCTCGGCCAGCATTTCGCCGAAGCCGCATACGCGGGTAGTGAAATTCTCGTTCCACCAGCCGAAGGTTGCCACGATGAAGTCGTATAGACCTCCGATAATACCAGCCATGAGTAATGGTTTTGCCTGGCTGCCGCCCTTTTCACCGGAGACGAGCACTTGTGTGGTGGCTGTCGCCTCGGGGAAGGGATACTTGCCGTGCATGTCGCTCACGAAATATTTGCGGAAGGGGATAAGGAAAAGAATACCCAGCACACCTCCCAGCAGGGAACTGATAAAGACTTGTGCAAAGGTGACGGTGATTTCTTTCGGATAGGTCTCTTGGAGAATATAGAGTGCCGGAAGGGTGAAGATGGCACCTGCCACGATGACGCCCGAGCTGGCACCGATAGACTGGATAATGACGTTTTCGCCCAATGCGTTTTTGCGTTTGGCGGCACCCGATACGCCGACGGCAATGATGGCGATGGGGATGGCGGCTTCGAATACTTGTCCCACCTTCAGCCCCAGATAGGCGGCTGCGGCCGAAAAGAGGATGGCCATCAGAATACCCCATGTCACCGACCAGGCATTTACTTCTGAATACTTCTTATCCGGGCTCATCAGAGGGTTGTACACTTCTCCCGGTTTCAATTCACGGAACGCATTTTCCGGTAGTCCGGTAATAGGTTCTTCTTCTTGTTTCATAGGTTTTGTAGTTTTATGTTTTTCTTTAATAGACTTCAAAGATAGTGCAAACCGAATGCAGGATAAAATGAGCAAGCTCATTATTATTCTGCTGAGGTGCAGCCTATCTTCGCATTTTAGGCAAAGAAAGCAAAAAAAAAGGAGATTTAAAAAAATCTCCTTAATTCTGTATGGTAAAATGCTTATTTGGCATCTTTAGCGGTCATGTCCCCTTCGATAAATAATCGCATGATTTCCGTTTTGGCATTGGTGCGCAGGGTAATGGATTTCTTGAAGTGTCCGGGGTATCTTCCGGTTCCATTATAAGTTACTTTCACTGTTCCAGTCTTTCCCGGTGCTATCGGTTCTTGTGAATATTCGGGAACGGTACATCCGCAGGAAGCTACAGCCTGATGGATGACAAGCGGAGCATCGCCTACGTTCGTAAACTTAAAGGTGTAGCTGACCACAGGACTGTTTTCGGAGAATGTGCCGAAGTTGTGGGTGGTCTGTTCGAATTTGATGTCTGCCTTTCCTTGTGCATAGGCATAACCGATGCTCATAACCAGCAGCATCATATAAAAAACGACTTTCTTCATGTTCTTATCTTTTTTATATTTCAACGGCGCAAAGGTAACCCATTTTCATTAAAATAATGCCTATGGCGTGCGAAATTGTATTAAATCGGGCTCAAAAGGTCTCTGTACGAATGATAAGCAGGGAAAAATAGGGGAAGCGGATGGTCGCTATCCGCTTGCTGTCATTGATATACTTCTCTTCCGGAGTGCCTACATTCTCAAAATAGTGATACCGGTATTCGGGATGCAGGCGGATGCAGCGGTGAATCTCATCGGTGCATCTGGACAGCTTCATGATGACAACCGCACTGTTTTCGCTTGTCAGTTTCTCTATCTCTTCTGTCGTAGTAATGCCGGGTATCACCGTCAGCCGCTCTTCCTGGCTGGCCACATGGAGCCCGCCCAGTGCGCCGGCGGCAATGAAGGCGGGGATACCGGGGATGTGCTTCACGGGGATGCCGTCTGCCTGCAGTTTGTCATATACATAATGTATGGAAGAGTAGAATCCGGCATCTCCTTCGGCAACGATACAGACCTTCTTTCCTTGTTGCCGGAGGGTGGAGCTCTCCATATAGACCTCGTCGTAGGCGCTCAGGGCTTTTTCGCGCTGTTTGCTCATGGGGAGTGGAAAGCGGTGCACCGTGTTTTCCGGAATGTCGAGTTGCAATAGGATGTCGGCTGCGCGTGAAACTCTGTTTCCATCTTTGGCCAGTGTCTCGGGACAGAATATACAGTCGGCTGTCTGCAGGGCTTTCAAGCCTTTTACGGTAATCAGTTCCGGTTCGCCGGGACCGAGAGATACAAATATGACGGGGAACATTTGCATGAAGACATTAAAGGTTAAAAATTAAAGAACAGCAAAACGGCTACAAAAGTGGGGAAATAATCAGTAGCAAACAAGATATTCGCTATCTTTGTTATTTACTAAAACAATCTGTTTTTTATGGATTATCAACTGAACACCCGCTTGAATGGCAACATAGCCATGACTTCCAGCTACCATGAGCGTGCGTCGCTGCAACGTGACAAGACTCTGTATAAATTCATTTGGGTACAGAGCGGTACGCTCACTCTGGAAATAGACCATATCTCCATGCGCTTGGAAAAGGACGAAATCGTGACCTTGACCCCGTTGCATCACCTGGAGGTAAAAGAGGTGGACGGTGAATACCTGACGTTTGTATTCAACAGCAATTTTTATTGCATCTATGGACATGACAACGAGGTCTCTTGCAACGGATTCCTTTTTTATGGCTCTTCCAAGGTGATGAGACTGGCGCTTTCTGCCGGGCAGTCTTCCAACCTGCATGACATAGTCCGCATTTTCCGGCAGGAATCGGTCATTCATGACAATCTGCAGGAGGAGATGCTGCGGATTGTCTTGAAACGTTTCATCATTACCTGCACACGCATTGCGCGCCAGCTTTTCGGGGTGGGGCAGGAGAAGGAAAAGACGTTTGACATCATCCGACAGTATTATGTGCTGGTGGACCGGCACTTCAAGGAGAAGAAGCAGGTGCAGGATTATGCCGATATTCTTTGCCGTTCTCCCAAGACACTTTCCAATCTGTTCTCGGCCTGCGGGTTGCCTTCCCCGTTGCGGGTGATTCATGAGCGCATTGAGGCGGAAGCCATGAGACTGCTGTTGTATACCCGCAAGAGCGCCAAAGAAATCAGCTCCATTCTGGGCTTTGAAGACTTGCCCGCGTTCAGCCGTTTTTTCAAGAAAATGACCGGCGAGAGTGTCTCGGACTACCGGAAAAGAGTGAAACGGGAAGAATTGCCAACTGTTGCGGAATAATTGCCATTTCGTACGTGGTGGAAAACAAGGAACTTTGCAAAAACAAAAATCAAGTCATATTACTGAAACCATTTAAAAAGTAGAACAAAGATGAAAACGAAATTGCAAAACTTGTTTATGGCTGCGTTGACGCTGGCCGCTTCCACTCAAAAGTTGGGTGTTAATTTGATTCGTGTAGCCATCCTGGTTATTTTCGTATGGATTGGTGGGTTGAAATTCTGGAATTATGAGGCTGAAGGGATTGTCCCTTTTGTGGCGAACAGCCCGTTCATGAGCTTCTTTTATACAAAGAGTGCCCCGGAGTACAAGGAGTATAAGCTGAAAGAGGGCGAGTTCAATGAGGCGAAACATCAGTGGCACGTGGAGAACAATACGTATGGTTTCTCTCACGGTCTGGGCATTCTGATTATGGCCATCGGCATCCTGACATTTCTGGGGATATTCTCTCCGAAAATCGGACTGGCGGGAGCCGCACTTGTCATTGTCATGACGATGGGTACCCTCTCTTTCCTGGTGACAACCCCTGAGGTGTGGGTGCCCGACTTGGGAAGCGAGGAGCACGGCTTTCCGTTGCTGACGGGGGCAGGGCGCTTGGTCATCAAGGATACGGCCATTCTTGCCGGTGCCATTGTCGTACTGTCTGACAGTGCAAAAAGAGTATTGAACCAATTAAGGAAATAGACGTATGAAACAGTATGATGCCATTATCATCGGATTCGGCAAAGGCGGAAAGACGCTGGCTGCCGAGTTGGCAAAACGGAAGCTGGACGTTGCCGTAGTGGAGCGTTCGGAAAAGATGTACGGAGGGACATGTATCAATATCGGTTGCATTCCCACAAAAACATTGGTGCATGCGGCAAAGCATGCGGACAAAGACGCTTCTTGGGAGGTCAAGAAGGCATACTATCGTCAGTCCATTGCAAGGAAGGAAGAGGTCGTCTCTTTCCTGCGTCAGAAGAATTATCACAATCTGGCCGACAATCCTCATATAACGGTCTATACGGGTATCGGCTCCTTTGCAGGTCCGGATGTGGTGGAAGTTGGGATGGTGGAAGGGACATTACAATTGCAAGCTCCCCGGATATTCATCAATACGGGTGCCGAAACCGTCATTCCACCGATAGAGGGGATACAAGGTAACCCACGGGTATATACCAGCACCTCCATTATGGAACTGACTGAGCTGCCGGTACAGCTCGTCATTGTAGGTGGGGGATACATCGGACTAGAATTTGCTTCCATGTATGTTTCATTCGGTTCGCAAGTCACGGTGCTCGAGGGCTCTTCCGAACTGATATCCCGGGAGGACCGGGACATTGCGGACAGTGTCCGGGAGGTATTGGAACAGAAAGGAATCGTTTTCAAGCTGAATGCACGCGTGCAGTCCGTGAAAGACTCTGACGTCATTTACCGGGATGCGGTCACGGGAGAGGAACATCAGTTACACGCAGATGCCATCCTGCTGGCTACCGGCCGGCGTCCGAATACGACTGGCTTGAATCTGGCGGCGGCAGGTGTAGAGGTGAATGAGCGCGGTGCCATTGTGGTGGACGACTATTTGCAGACTACCAACCCCAAGATACATGCTATCGGTGATGTAAAGGGCGGTTTGCAGTTTACCTACATTTCTTTGGATGATTACCGCATCCTGCGCGAAGACCTTTTCGGGGCAGGAGAACGCAAGGTGTCCGACCGTGACCCGGTGAGCTATTCGGTATTCATCGACCCGCCGCTTTCACGCATCGGGCTGAGCGAAGCGGAAGCACGCAAGAAGGGATTGAATATAAAGGTCAACAAGCTGCCGGTAGCCGCCATTCCGCGTGCCAGGACTTTGGGCGATACGAACGGACTCTTCAAGGTGGTGGTGGACGCCGATACGGACAAGATAGTGGGATGTACGCTGTTTGGTCCGGAATCGAGCGAGGTCATCAACCTGGTGGCAATGGCTATGAAGACCGGGCAGGAATATACCTTCCTCCGTGATTTTGTCTTTACACATCCCAGCATGAGTGAAGCACTGAATGACTTGATGGGCTTTTAAAGATTATTTAGGCACAATATCCGTCAATTTGCAGGAAGAGCATTTGCGTATCTCCCCAAAAATGACGAATATTGTGCCCGAATTCTATAAACCCCAATAGTCATGACCCGGATATCTGCCATAGGCATTGCACTGCTGTGCATTTTATGCGTAACCTCTTGCGGCTTAAAATCAAGACAGACTACTACCGAATCTTCTTCCGAAACGGGCTATTCTCCGGTTACGACAGACACGGCAGCTACCATTGTACCGTGCTATGCCAAAGGCTATACGGTGAAATATCTTCCGCACCATGTCCGTCTGGTGGATATACACGACCCTCAAAAAGAAAGCAGCAGCACTTTCCACTATGCGCTGGTACCGAAAGGCATAAAGCCTGTCGGCATACCGAGCGACTATACGGTGATTGAAACGCCGGTAGAGCACGTCATGTGTATGACATCCCTGCAACTTTCCAACTTCATCCGTCTGGATGCCTGCGATTATGTGGTGGGCATCACCAGTACGCGCCATCTCTTCAACAAGGAGATGAACGACCGTTTGAAGTCCGGCGAGACCGTGAAGATTGGTATCGAAGGGAACTTTGATAATGAAGTGATAATGAGCATGAATCCGGATGTTATCTTTATCTCTCCTTTCAAGCGGGGTGGATATGATGCCATGCGGGAAATCGGTATTCCACTGGTTCCCCATTTGGGGTACAAGGAGATGACCCCGTTGGGGCAGGCTGAATGGATAAAATTCATCGGCATGTTTATAGGCCAGGAAGTGGAGGCGAATGAAAAGTTTGCTGCGATAGAGAAGCGCTATAACGAATTGAAGGAGCTGGCTGCCAACGTGAAGAAGCGTCCGGTGGTATTCAGCGGCGAGATACGGGGTGGCAACTGGTATGCAGTGGGAGGAAAGAGCTTTCTTGCCGAACTGTTCCGTGATGCCGGTGCGGATTATTTCTTGAAAGACGATCCCCGTTCGGGAGGTGTCACGCTGGATTTTGAAACCGTATATAGCCAGGCGGAGAGTGCCGACTATTGGCGCATTGTCAACAGCTATGACGGGACGTTCACGTATGATGCCTTGAAGTCCCTCGACCCGCGTTATGCCGACTTCCGTGCGTTCCGTGAGAAGGGAGTGGTATACTGCAACATGCGTGAGAAACCCTTCTACGAAAGTATGCCCATGCAGCCCGAAATTGTATTGGAAGACCTGATACATGCTTTCCATCCCGATTTGTTGCCCGACTATAAACCGACTTACTACGAACTGCTGAAATGATAAAAAGACCCATACTTCCGTTGATGTTGCTGACACTGGCATCTATCTTTCTTTTTTTCCTGCTGAACCTGCTTTTTGGGTCGGTTCACATTCCTCTGCGCTCTGTGTGGAATATATTGTGGGGAAATACGGATGAATCCGTTATTTGGCAGAATATCATCTGGAAGTCCCGCGTGCCCCAGGCGTTGACGGCATTGGTGGCGGGAGCAGGGCTGTCAGTCAGCGGTCTGCAGATGCAGACGGTGTTCCGCAATCCGCTGGCAGGGCCTTCGGTATTGGGCATCAGTTCAGGTGCCAGCCTGGGTGTGGCTTGTGTGGTATTGCTGTCCGGGGCGATGGGCGGTGTGGCATTGAGCCGTTTGGGGTATATGGGCGAGGTTGCCTTGTCGGTTGCCGCCATTATCGGTGCGCTGGCTGTGATGGCGCTCATTGTCTATGTCTCCCAGAAGGTGAAGGGCAACGTGACGCTGCTGATAATCGGTGTGATGATAGGCTATGTGGCAAGTGCCGTCATCGGCGTATTGAAATATTTCAGTGTGGAGGAAGATATACGTGCATATGTCATTTGGGGATTGGGTAGCTTTGCCCGTGTTTCGGGCGACCAGATGGTGCTGTTTGTCTGCATCATGGCTGTGCTGCTTCCGTTGTCCTTCCTGCTGATAAAGACGATGAATCTGTTGCTGCTGGGCGATGGCTATGCACGCAATCTGGGACTGAATATCAAGCGGGCACGCCTGCTGGTTATCTCATGCTCCGGCGTGCTGGTGGCTATTGTAACGGCCTATTGCGGTCCGATTATGTTTATCGGATTGGCGGTTCCCCATCTGTGCCGTGCCATCTTCCACTCTTCGGACCATCGGGTACTGATGCCTGCCACATTGCTGGTAGGCGCTTCCCTGGCATTGGTCTGCAATCTGATAGCCCGTATGCCCGGCTTCGAGGGAGCTTTGCCGGTCAACTCGGTGACGGCACTGGTAGGTGCGCCGGTAGTGGCTTCTGTACTTTTTAGAAAACGGAAAGGAGAATTGAATGAATAAGGAAACCATACATATAGAGAATCTTTCCATCGGTTACCCCGGTAAGGGGGATGTGAAAGTGGTGGCAGACGGCATTTGCGCCGGAATCAACAGTGGTGAGCTGACTTGCTTGTTGGGAGCTAATGGAGTGGGGAAGTCCACGCTGCTCCGTACGTTGTCCGCCTTCCAGCCGAAACTTGGCGGAAACATATTTATTGAAGGAAAAGAGATTGGGGACTATACCGACAAGCAGCTTTCGCGCGTCATTAGTGTGGTGCTGACGGAGAAGTGCGATATACGCAATATGTCCGTCGTAGAACTGATAGGTCTGGGGCGTAGCCCCTACACCGGTTTCTGGGGAACTCTTTCGAAAGAGGACAAGACTGTGGTGGACAAATCCATCGCCCTGGTAGGCATTCCCCATCTGGCACACCGCATGGTGCATACGCTGAGTGACGGTGAACGGCAGAAGGTGATGATAGCCAAGGCGCTCGCCCAGGAAACTCCCGTCATCTATCTGGATGAACCGACAGCTTTCCTTGATTTTCCCAGTAAAGTAGAGATGATGCAACTGCTTCACCAGCTCAGCCGGCAAACGGACAAGACGATTTTCCTTTCTACTCACGACCTGGAACTGGCCCTGCAGATAGCGGACAAAATATGGCTGATGGACAAGGTGAACGGCGTAACTATCGGTACGCCCGAGGACCTTTCGTTGAACGGCAGCCTGAGCAACTTCTTTGCCCGTAAGGGTATTGCCTTTGATTTGGAAACGGGACTGTTCAGGGTAGCCAATGAATATACCTCCCAGATACGCTTGGCGGGCCACGGGCAGAAGTATGCCATGGTGCGCAAGGCACTCCAGAGAAACGGGATTCTGGCAAACCGGAATGTTGAATCGGAGATTTATATCGAAACCGGAGATTTGAAGGGAGACGGCAGCTTCGTATTCCATCGACCGGGCAAGGAGCCGGTAACAGTGTACTCCATTGAGAAATTGCTGCAAATAGTCTTGTCATTCCATTCCCTATGATGCACCATTCTGCAAAGGATAATTATGTCCACTTAACGACGACTCCGGTCCCCCGGCTGATTACGTCATTGGCTGTGCCGACCATCATCAGCATGCTGGTGACGTCCTTCTACAACATGGCAGATACCTATTTTGTGGGTAAAATAAATACCCAGTCTACGGCTGCCGTAGGTATCGTGTTTTCTGTGATGTCCATTATCCAGGCTGTGGGATTCTTCTTCGGTCATGGTTCGGGGAACTACATCTCCCGTAAGTTGGGGGCGCAGGAAACGGAGAGTGCCGAGAAGATGGCATCCACCGGCTTCTTTTTTGCCTTGTTTATCGGAGCGGCTCTGGCTGTGCTGGGATTGCTGTTCCTTACACCGCTTTCCCTTGCTTTGGGGTCGACGCCTACTATTCTTCCGTATACGGAGCACTATTTGGGAATCATTCTGCTGGGTACTCCTTTTATGACCGCCTCATTGGTGCTGAATAACCAAATACGTTTTCAAGGTAATGCGGCGTATGCCATGGTGGGGATTGTGAGTGGGGCGGTCATCAACGTGGTGCTCGACCCTATCCTGATTTTTGTATGCGATATGGGCATATCCGGTGCCGCACTTGCCACAGTAGTCAGCCAGATATGTAGTTTCATCCTTTTGCTATATATGGGGCGCAGAGGAGGAAATATACGTATACGTTACAGAAACTTTACGCCTACACTGGCTTTCATCAAGGAAATTATTGGGGGTGGAACTCCGTCACTCACCCGGCAGGGACTGGCAAGCGTGGCAACCATTTTGCTGAACGTGGCGGCCGGTGCATATGGTGACGCAGCTATTGCAGGGATGTCCATTGTGACGCGTATCTCTATGTTTATCAATGCTTTCCTAATTGGTTTCGGGCAAGGCTTCCAACCGGTATGCGGATTCAATTATGGTGCCGGGCTGTATGCCAGAGTGCGCCAAGGATTCTGGTTCTGTGTGAAGGTAGGCTTTTTCTTTTTGCTGGTTTGTGCGGTGGCAGGTATGGGATATGCCGAGGAGATTGTCTCCATCTTCCGCAAGGGAGACCCTGCTGTTGTAGCTACCGGTGCGGCAGCATTGCGCTGGCAGTTCATCACCTATCCGTTGGGTGCATGGATTGTGGTCAGCAACATGATGCTGCAGACTATCCGCAAGCCCGTACGCGCTACGATACTTTCCTCTGCCCGTCAAGGGCTGTTCTTCATCCCCCTCATCTTCATTCTTCCTTATTTCTTAGGACTGAAAGGGGTGGAAATGTGCCAGGCGGCGTCGGACATGCTGACCTTCTTCCTCGCCATTCCATTGACCTGCGGGGTGCTGGCGGAGATGAAGAGGAAGGAGGCGGAACAACTGCAACAGCGGCAATCTTGAAGTTTCTGCGTCCCTATTCAATTTTCACGGGAACTATCGGTTGCCGCTTCACTTTATCGAGGGGAGCTGCATGGTACTCGATGCGCCCGAAGTCTATCTGTCTCAAATCAATGCTTCTGATTGTACTGTTGTACATGGTGCGATAGTAGATGATACCGTTTGTCATATCTGTGGCCGATGTCCATTGGGTGGCACTTGGAATATTGGCAGGAACCTGGCCGAGGGGAAACTCGATGCCTACGGGTATATCAAAGTTATTCAGTATCTGAAAACATTGGAGAACGGTTTCCTGTGCGGTATTCTGTGGTGGTGTAGAAGTCTGGTAGAAAGCGGCACGGATAAAGCGGGAAGGGGGAGTCACATCTCCCGGAATTCCCAAAAAGCCGCTTCCCGAACCGAAAGGGGCTATAGTCACATTGCCCAGCGATTTGCTTTCGGCACTGCCCGGGTAGAGGTTCACATAATTGTTTAAGTTGGTCATCTGCCAGTCAAAGCCGGGGGAGTTTGTCAATACTCCCAGTTTGTTTTCATAGAAACGGGGCTGTCCGTCGATGAACTCCAATACCAGTTGGCGGCCGGTCTTGTCTGCAATCCGCCAATGTACGGTGGAGGCGCGTGGGTCAATGGCTATGACCGTCACATTTTCAATAGCCTCCTTTACCTCGTCCACAGTAGAAAAGCTTCCCAACAGCCATGATACCAATTGTAAATCGGCTATGCTCGACGCTTTTCGTGTGGGGTCGTACTCCTCATATTTGCCATATCCGGGAAAGTAGAACAGCCCGGCGGAGAGCCCGGCTTCATTCAGACCTTCGGCCACGAACTCCTTTTGCTCCACTGCCAGGCCTACGTAGCCATAGCGTGAGGTGAACTCCATGCCGGACAGACTGCCTCCGGGTGTCAGTGATTGTTGCGAATAACCGCGCGGTACGATGACGTACTGGCTGTTCAGCTCACTGCCTCCCCATTCGATGGTGCGAGCTACGACGTGCGCATTGTCTTTGGCCGTCAGGGTGATACCGGTACATGCCTCTGCTGTTTGAGGGGCGAAGGTGAGGGCTGTCATTGCTGCCAGCAGGATAGAAATTCTTTTTGCCATATTATTCAGTTTATATTGTTGAGTATCTGTTTGTATACTAAACAACTCTGTATGGCAAAATGTTCCCTTACCAGAACCGGTACCCCAGCGTAAAGAATGCGGCGAAGTTCTTGGGAAAATATCCTCCTTCTTCCGAATGACCTATCATCTGGTTTATCTGCTCATTGACTTTTACCAGTCCCACTTGTGTCTCTGCACCGATGATGAATCTTCTGTATTCAAAAGTAAGTCCCAGGGCAATACCTGCATCGAAACGGTTGTTACCCATTTTCCCGTCTACCATACTGCCGAAAGTGTCTATCTTGAACTGGTATCCTCCCTGCATACTGCTGCTGCTATAATCGTAGGTCTCGCCGGAGGTCTTGCCTGCCACACCTATGGCCGCATAAGGGCCGACACTCAGCGAGGCATGATAATCCTTGCCCAGATGGAGGCGGGCCGCTATCATGAGGGGGATTTGCAGATACAGTTCATGCATTTTGGCCTTGCCGATGTGGCTTATCTCGTCTTTACCGCCGATGGACACGAATTCCAATGCGGATTGCAGCACCCAGGTCTTGTTGAGGACATATTCTGCACCGACACCAGCTTTGTAAGCTATTTGGGTGTCACTACTGGAGTGTTTTCCATGAAAATGGGAGGTACCGATTCCTGCTTTTGCATGAAAGGACAGCGGGCTTTGTGCCAGACCGGTCAGTACGGTCATTGCCATACAGACGGTAATGATTATCTTCTTCTTCATGAGTAAATTTTTCCGTTTTCGGTTATGAGTAATACTGTTAGTTCACTGTTGGGCAGCAAGGGGTCACAGTGCCGGTGACAGAGCTCAATCAGTGCCTTGCCAAACTTTTCCAGCAGCTCTTCGGGAATGATGTCCCAGAGTTCGCGCGCCAGGTTCATCTGTCCGATGGCGGCAAGTGTTTCTTCGCTGCATCCCGTCTGGCGTGCCAGGTCTTGAATGAATTCCTTATTCATGGTCACTTTCTTGCTGTGGGTATCCAGATTGCCTTCGGCCAGTTTCACGGCCTTTCCCATCATCACGCCGAGGGTGACGTGCGGTACTTGCTCTTCGGCTGCTATTTTCAAGGTTTCGCCGATAAAGTTGCCGTAATGCACGAAAGCCTGGGTGGGGAGGTCGGGATAATACGCCTTGATGAAACGTTCGCTCTTTGCGCCGGAGCTGATGACGATACGAGGGCTCTGGGTTGCCTTTGCCACTTCCATGGACTTCCGGATGGAATTGACGAAGGCTTCCGAGGAGAATGGCTTCACGATGCCGGAGGTCCCGATAATGGAAATGCCTCCTTCGATACCGAGGCGGGGATTGAAGGTGCGTTTGGCTATTTCTTCTCCACCGGGGATGGAGATGGTAATGAGAATAGGATTGGGCTGTTTGGCAATATGGAGGCGTTCAAGCCATAGCTTGACGTTCTTCTTTATCATTTCGCGTGGGGTGTCGTTGATGGCAGAGCTACCGAGCTCAAGTCCCAGACCGGGCATGGTGATGACACCTACGCCTTCGCCGCCGCAGACGATGATGTTGTAGTCGTCCTGGGGAGTGTCT
>NZ_JBCNZM010000115.1:0-9019 GCF_040227615.1 Bacteroides sp. RTP31139st1_H2_RTP31139_211217
GTTGAAGCCTGAATTTATAACAGGACTTATCGGCGGTCAGGCTGTTGACCCAATCATTGGCGAGACGCTCTATTTCTTCTGCCCGCTGACCGTCTTCAACGAAGACCCCGTTATCGTAAGGGTCAACATCTGGAACATAGATATTCACGGTTACAACACCCGTTTGAATGTCACCCGAAAGACCCGATGTGAATATCACAACGGCATCCTCCTTGCGACTGTCTCTCGGGCGATTGCTGGTCTTACCGTCCCCTCTGTAAACGTCCCCTGAAATCATCGAGGAAAGGGTACTGTTTTTCAGCAGACGGTACACGTCCCCTTGAATTTGTTTTGAAGTCTTAGCCATATAAGTTCTGTTTAATGAAATCCGAGTTGTTTCAACATTTGCGGTACAAGACGCTCGGCAAGAAGTTCTGAACTGTCAAGAACGTCAAGCCCTTTTGCGGACACATAAGAAGCGTAGTTCATACCAGCCACGACAATAAGGCAAATCCCCTGCGGGAATTTTCTTGCGAGGCTTTTCACATACGCTGCCCCCTTTGAAGAACCGTCCTTGCCTTGTTTCACGGTTTGGAAACTGGATGAATGGATTATTCGCCCGTCAACCGTGATAACATAGCCGATTGAACTTCTCAGGTTGCCCGTGCGGTCTTTGTAAGAATTGGTTGAACGTGCCCTGTTCAAGACTGTCTCCCCGATATACATCAGGTTTCGGATAAGAACTTGTTTCAGCCTTTCAAGCTGCTGTTCCGTGTATCTGTCAATCTCCGACATCGGTGTTAGTTGTGTGATAGGCATATTCTTCTCAGTTATTTTTTGCGAAATCGGCGCATGTGGCGTTTACTTTTCTTATTGGTATGTTTGACCGGGTTGAAAAAGAAAAGCCGACATACAGCCGCACATCGCTTTAGACCAAAATTCTTACTTCGCACACGGCTTCAAGCGGTTCTGCCTGAATGATTGAAAACGTGCCAATCTCTTTTCCTGACAAGTCTTTCAAGCGTAGCTGTTCCGATGGAACGGGCTGTTCTTCAATCAGGATTTCATAGGAAGCCACTGTGAAGTGTTCCCCCTTGATAATTCCGAGTTGGTTGAACTTCTTCGCCTTGAATTGACATGGAACAGGTTCGCCCCATGCCACGGAAGACGGTTTGACGGGATAACCCGTTTCAGGGTCAATCCCGCCCGCTGTCTTTGTCTTGAATTCGATTGTTCCGTTTTGAATAAGCATACATTTCCGTTTTTAAAGCCGAGAACCTTTATATCCGTAAATAGGTTTGTTTGCGCTGCCGCTGTCATCGTCAAATTCTTTGTACAAGGCTTTGGCATGATTGCGGAATTGCGTTCTCTGTTCGTCCGTGAATGAAAAGGACTGACCGCCCTGAGACACGTCAGGAGCGAAAGACAGCCACAGAAGTAAGTCTGCTTTGGCGAGGTTGTAGGCTTTCCCTTTCAGAACCTCTGCTGTCGCTTCCGTGTCAAGGTCAAGCCCCCGTTTGTCCGCTGTCTCAACAAGTGTTCGGAGCGGTATCGGGTAGGCGTTTATCCCTTTCAGGTTTTCGATAACTTTTGCCATAATTCAAGACCGTCTTTAATCCCAATCTTGTGCGTCCGTTCTCACGTAGATGTTACGGTAAGCCGTATCAAATACGGGAATAGCGTCAGCCTGACCGATTGTAACCTCGCTCTTAGGCTCAATCGTGCCGTACTTCTTCACGACTGTATGGGCACGCACGGCTCTCAGAATTGTTTCTTCATTTTCCTGAAGAATGTCATACTGCGTGGAACCGAGTATTTCACTTTCTGACAAAATCATACGGCTGTTCTCAAACGGGTTGCCAGAAGTCTGTGAACCGTCTGAAAATTCACGGGTGATGGTTTGGTCGATAACACGCAGTTGAATACCGTTCAGCCATGCTTGTTTTGCGAGCATGGTATTTACAGCAGCCAAGTCAGGTGTTTGAGAGATACCGAGGGCGTTGGCGGCGAAAGAAGCGCACTGTTTAATAATTTGTTCCGCAGAACAGATTTTGTACAGTTCATCCAAATTGATGAAAGCGTACTTCAAGTTCAGGTTATGATCCTTACCCAACTTCACGAATTTAGCAAGGTCGCCGATAATGTCAGCAGTTGACTTTCTGTTCCAATCAACGGATGATTTGGTTTTCATCTCATCATCCACGTCATAGTCAAGGTCAAATTCATTGGCATAGGTTGCGTTCGTGGTGGTTGTGAATTTAAGCACGCCAGCGTTTGAAGCGAGTTTCCATGCAATGTATTCTTCCTCAGACTGAACGCCGTTGAAACAGAAATCAACATCATTTCCCCAATACTCAACAAGTTTGGTAGCATCTTCATCCTGAGCGAAAGCCAAAGCCGTTTGATAATCTTTGATTTCAGAGCGTGAAAGTTCACGGCTGATAGAGATAAACGGAATATCTCCACGTGCGCTCTCGAATATCGGGCGGCGTTTACGCATGATAGTTCCGTTGTCAGTATGCAGGTCGGCGGCGACATTCTTCTTTTCAAGCTGGATCGTTAAGGTTTGCCAGTTGAAGCCGTTGACTTTCTTAACGGGGAAGTGCTTTCCGAAAAGGAAGCCCGAAGCGTCAGCCGAATTCAGACGGGCTTGAACCATTTGTTCGGTCAAACCCTGAATCATTGTATTTACAATAGTTCCCATAAATTACTTACGATTAATAGTTTATGATACCTTTGAGGTGTTTCATCACGCATTCAGGAAGCGGGTTGCCCTTTGTCACGCCAATAAGCCAAGCGTCCGTGTCAAGGTTTGAGTTTTGCACGATGGGCTTGCCTGTTCCGACAAGTGAAAGCGGGGTGTATTTCAGTTTTGAGGTTTCCGCTGCCGATTCCGCTGCGGCTTCAATGATAAATCCGCCTTTCTCAATCTTCACTCCAAGAGTGGTCTTGACCTTGATTGTGTCGTGGGTTTTCTCTGTGGTTGTGATAGATGTGATAGCGTAAGCCTTGCCACCTTCATCAGCCATGATGAAATCGCCAACTTTGAAATTGTGACCTTTATTTACTTTGATGTCAGTTGCGGTATCTGTCGCTTCTGCCGACAGAACGGCAATCTTCACAACGTGGCAAATGCCGTTGTCGGGTGCGCTCAATACTGCGCCCTCGTTCAGAAAATCGCCGCCGAGTTCAGAAACCTTGACCGAAACGCCGCCGCGAATATCCGCTGTTTTGTGCATGAAGACACGAGGTGTGCGTGTGTCTTTCCTGCGTGTTACTGTCATTCCCATTTTTGAATGATTTTGGATGTTAAACATTAGAACGGCTGACCGTCGGCGGGCTTGTTGTCACGGTGTGATATAGCCTCCAATTGCTCTTTTGTCAGTTCGTTCCCTTGACTTGATGAACCGCCGTTCTGTGCGGCAGGTCTTCCGAAAACAGCCCCTTTTGCCCGTGTGTCATTGACAATGCCGTCCACTTCGGTAGTGATTTCGCCGACAAGCGTGTTGAACTGTTCATCGGTTAGACCGTCAACAGGTGTGCGCTCGTAAGCCTTGCGTAGATTTTCAGGCAGTTTTTCAATGATTGTGGAAAGTTGTTGCTTGCGGGTTGCAGTTGTACGGTCTCCATCCATTTTGTTCAAACGCTCGGTTATCGTCTTGTTGCTTTCGATAAGAGCCTGTGCCCAAGCCGGAGCTTGCTCGCCCCCTGCGGATTGTGTCTGAACGGTTTGCGTTCCTCCTTGCTGACCGCCCTGAGAGCCGCCCCCGTTATCAATCTTTTGCCCGTCTTTCAGACCGTATTTGGTTTCATAGGTTTGTACGGCTGTCTGTTGGGCTTCTGTCGCACGGCTGTCGCCGTAGCTTTCAATGATTTCGATGAACTCTTTTGTTACCCCTGCAATAGCAGTTGTTATTTGTTCATCTGTGGTTACAGTCTTGGCGAGTTTATCGGCAATCCTGTTCAATACATTTGCGTTGACCCCCGGAAATTTGGCTTTCAACGCCTCTAAAATCTTTTGTTTCATAATGAATGCTTTGTTTAACTGAAAAGTTTACGCAACAAAGGTATGCTTTATTTCTTAAAGTGATTACAATATACTCAGAAAAATAATGCTTTTTCTTGTTTGTCTCAGTTTTTATGCTATAAAATATGCTTTTAAGCTATTTTGAGGCTGTTTTTGAGATAATGGAGTTAAATACTACGGAAGTGGAGTTAAGTGGGGTTAAAAATAATCTGTTCAGTTAATTTTTATCCGAAAAAGTTGATTATTTCCAAAATACTTAACTTATATTTGCAACATGATTAAGATGTAATCACTTTTGAACCTCAAAAAAACAGAAATATGAAGACAGTGAGTTTAGCATACAGCACAAGAGAAATCAACCGTAATTTCAGAATTAAGGTTTCAGGCGTTGATGGCGAGGGGAACAAGGTTCACAAGCTGGTTGGCGTTTCAGGGGCTATCGCTCTTATCGGTGTTGAAATGTTCAATAAACTTTTGAAGCGGGCTTTCAATAACGTTGAAGACAAATGCGTATGCAAACTCCGCAGTGGTATTAAATTTTCATTTTATATCAAATAATCAGGAGGAAAAGATTATGGTAATCAATTTTAGAAAACTGAACCGTCAGGTTCTCCCTTTCAAGCCCGAAACGAAACAAGGATTTATCTTCATCGCCACAAACGAACAAAAGGAAAACGGTCTTTTCAGTATCGCAAAAGTTGGGAGCAAAAGAAGCCTTATGACTATTCTCGTTGATACTATCAATTCCGATGAAGACTTCAAACGCGAATTTTCAATCTGAACAGGAGGACAGAATTATGAAAGACAATATGAACAGTATTATCGAAGCGGCTTTTTGGGCGGGATTTGAACCAAGTTCAGATGACTTGACAGAAGCCGCCTTGTATGAGGAAGCAAAGGTATATTTAGAAAAATCAATTCAGTATTAACCCAAATAAAATTTTCAAGTATGGAAACAATGACAGTGACAAACGAAAAGACCCTGCAACAGGGTTTGAATGATGTTGTAATCAACAAGGTTCAGAGAATGATAGACGGTAAATCCGTTGGGGTTCAAGCTACAATGGAGC
Organism: Bacteroides sp. RTP31139st1_H2_RTP31139_211217; assembly: GCF_040227615.1. Classification (NCBI taxonomy): domain Bacteria; kingdom Pseudomonadati; phylum Bacteroidota; class Bacteroidia; order Bacteroidales; family Bacteroidaceae; genus Bacteroides; species Bacteroides sp. RTP31139st1_H2_RTP31139_211217. The sequence goes on from NZ_JBCNZM010000115.1 coordinate 5,077, forward strand.
GTCTTATCAGCGAGGGAAAGATAGCGCAGGATTATATCGCCCCGATAGGCGTTAACCTGAGACAGAAAGACCACAGCCCCGTGATAACATTCAACGGGGGAGAACGTCTGATGATGAATATGCCTGACGGTCAGTTCTCGCTCCATGATAACGCCATAGGGCAGCTTGCTGACAGAATGGGAGTTCCGCAGCGTTATCTCAGACAGCTTGCGCAGGGGGCTGAGTGGGCTAAGAACCTTGCCGCCGAAATTCTGAACGAGCATAGCGGTTGGACGGAAAGAAGCCGTGTTCTTGTCAGAACCGTAGGGGAGCAGGTTCGGGGTGTTCTCTCTGACAGCTACCGCCGTCTGAACAGCGTTGAAATCCTGACGGCTTTTGTTCAGGAAGCGAGCAAGCAAGGGGCGGTAATTTCGGACGCTTATATGAACGACACAAAGGTTTGGGCAGAAACAATCCTGCCACAGCCAATCGTCATACCGACAGCGAAGAACGGCGATGTCATCATATTTGCGGGCGCACGGTTCTCAACCTCTGACTACGGGGACGGGGCGGTTGACATGCGGGCGTTTCTCTTGAACGGGGCTTGCCTTAATGGTATGGTTCGTGAAAGCGTGATGAAGCAGGTTCACTTGGGGTCTAAGCTGCCTGATAACCTGAAACTATCCAACAAAACGTATGAACTTGACACGAAGACCACCGTTTCAGCGGTCAAAGACCTGACGAAAGGGCTGTTCGGGAAAGATAACCTGATGAAGAAAGCCTACGAGATACAGGGGGCTTCCGAAATTGATGTTGACTTTGAGCATGAATTGAAGAACCTGACAAAGAACGGAAGTCTTCTGAAACAGGAAAGTAAGGAAGTTGAAAAGATTTTGATGCGCAATGACCCCGAAGATGGTGTTCAGGGAGGTTCAACCCTTTGGAAGCTCACTCAGGCAATCACGGCTCACGCCCGAGAACTGACTCCCGAAAGAAGCCGGGAATTACATGAAATTTCAGGTTCGCTTCTCAACCGTGTGAAATTACAAGCATAAATTAACAATCTCCCGTGAACCCGTCAAAAGCGGGTTTGCGGGATTAAAAATAGACTGCAATGAAAAAGACAGATTTGACATTTATCGGGATTGACTGTTGGGACAGACCCGTTTACAGAGACACCAACGGCAAATTATGGAAAGACATTACGCTTGGGAGCGATACGCCTGAATTATATTCAGCTTGCAATAATGACTTTGAGGGAGAGCCTGATATGCCTATTGAAATGACTTATCCCGATTTTGAATAGTTGACATGATGTTTAACCACGCCCGACAGAGAGCCGTAAAAGCCCTGTGTCGGGTTTAATAACTGAGAAACAACGATGACAGACGAAAAGAAATTTGAGTTCAATGAAGATATTGAAAATGATTGTTTAATGACATGGAAGAACGCCCGGACTTTGGGACGTTATAAGGCTCTCTGTAATGAACGTGATTCGGTTGACGTGAAGAAATACGATTGCTTCTTCGCTTTCGGTAATGAATCATTCGCAAGGGGTATGAAAGGAATACGCCCTTTGAATGACGGGGAGAAGATTTACAGTTTCGGCGCAGGGGGCTATGGTACAAAAGACGGTATAGAACGCCTGTTCAAGTTTTACGAAGACATGGAAGCCCGAATAAAGAATGAATGTGACCCGCAGGAGGTTTATTGCTATGAATACAATAACCATGAATGTTGCATTGCCTTTGACGGGGATATAGAAGCTATCAGGCTTGTTGCCGGGATATGGGGTGTCGAGACAGCGAAAACAATCAAACGGAGGTCGGCTTTTTATAGGGTTGAAGAGCTTTTCAATTGAAAAAGCAATGTTTTCTACGAGATAATATATGTTTTCTCGTAGAAAACTCTGTTTAATTAGTGTTTTCTGCGCAAGAAACCCCTAAAGGAGAGGAAAGAAAAGAATATAGAAAAAAATACTACTAACGTAGTATAAAAAAAGACCCTGACGGGTCAGGCGCACACGCCGTTTTTTGGAGGGGTTCGCCTGACACAAGGTTTGGGGCGTTAAACAGAAAAAGACTATGGCGAAAGAGCAAAAGACGATTTACCGGGTTCAGTTCAAAGAACCGCCATTGAACGATGACGAAAGAACAGAGTTCTTCTTCACGTCACTTGCGGCGATTTATGATGTCTTCACGGCAGAACAAATCGGCTGTCGGGTCAACCGCTTGTACAACATCGGTCTACCTGACGGTACGCCGTATGACGGGAAACGTTGCCTGATAACTCAGGAGGCGGTTCACAGTAAGGCGCAAAAAAGCCCGTTCACAGGTTGATGATGAAGACAAGCCCAAATAAGCCGATTTAAGACGTGATTTTAAGTAGGCTTATAACTTATACAAGATTGACTGTGAAAATTCAATAGCGGGGCTAAAAACGGGCAAATTGAGGGTGTTTGTGATTATGGTGTAATCATGTTATTCGGTTTACCCGTTTGAGGCTTTCAAAAAAAAATATTCGCTTTTTTTGCGAACTCTCAGAAAAAGAACTTATCTTTGCTGCAGAAAAAGAACTGAATATGGAAATAATCTTCAATGAAGAATATCTTCGGGAAATGTATAATACCGGGCGAACGGATAAGAAACACCGTTTTCAGCCTCAAATTATACGGAAATATATTCGTGTGATAGATTTGATGAGGGACACTTCAAATGTCTTGGGGTTGATGCGATACAACGCATTGAATTACGAGAAATTGAAAGACGATAAAGCGGGTCTTTCTTCTGTGAGAGTGAATGACCAATATCGCATTGAATTCGAGGAACATACCAAAGACGGGGAAACCGTTGCCACGATATGTAATATTACAGATTTGTCAAACCATTATAAATGATTGATTATGATAACAATACCGGGAGTTGACCCTAAAATGATTGCTAACAATCTTGAACCTGCGTTTCCCACGCATCCGGGGGAAATCTTGAAAGAAGAAATCGAATACAGGGGGATTTCTCAACGCAAGTTGGCAGAACGGATGGGCATAGGCTATTCTGTTCTGAATGAGATATTGAACGCCCGCCGACCTGTCACTGAAAAAACAGCGATGATGTTTGAGGCTGCGCTGGGGGTTGAAGCTGAACCGTTGATGCGTCTTCAAATGAGATACAATGTGCGTATCGCTCAAAAAGACAAATCTTTCATGCAGCGTTTGGATAATATCCGCAAAATTGCCGCCGTTCTTTAGTGGCGTTGCGATTGCGCCCGAATGCCGGGCGATAATTCAGAACGTGAAGACTTACACCAATTTGGAAAGTAAAGCGTTTATACGTCAAATTCGGAGAAAATAACTTAACCAATCAGAGTATGGAAACAGTTTTTGATTATAACATAACAGACAAAGAGCGTGAAGACATCGGAATATCTGACAAGGAGCGTTATTTGGCTATTGTGGGGGAAGATACTGCAAATTTAGACCTTGCCACCCTTTTTCATACCCGAGGGGATAATGACAGGATGGCAAGGTACGCTGATAAACTTCCGCTTGATATGAAGTTGGATTTTTATCGGACGGTTACGCACCCTTGATTCCTCTTAGTGTTTCTGCAAATTCACTTGAAGACATTCTGAGATTTTTAACAAGTTCTTTTGCTGTTTTCAAGTCATATTTACTTTTCGCTTGAACAAACTTCACGATTTCCTCGTGGATTTCTTCATACGGGGTTTTCAGAATGATGTCTTTGAAATGGGCGTGCGCTTCTGCTTGTGTGACGTTTATATGCTTCAATAGGTTTTGAAAATTAGAAACGAAACGCCCATAACCATAACCCCGTTCAATGATTTCTTTAGTGTTGACCGCCTTCCCTCCAAGGCTTTTCACAAAGTCACGGTATGAATGACGTGCGCAGAACTGATTGATAGTTTCCATTGAACGGCTTCTTAAATCAGTTTTATTTCTCAAATT
>NZ_JBCNZM010000115.1:9029-15172 GCF_040227615.1 Bacteroides sp. RTP31139st1_H2_RTP31139_211217
GGCGTATTTCATGCCATAGGCTTTCAAGGGCGTATTCTTGTTTGAATGTCATATCAATACCCGTGGATATGGCTTTTAAAGCCCCCTTGACTTCTTCAAGCGGGTTGAATATCTCGCCGCTGACAAGCTTAAATTCCCGGTTGGCAATCTTGATTGTGTTCCCCGCCATGTTATAAGCCCCTGTGGAGTTCAGATAAGACCGGGAGTTTGCCATAAAGAAACTTACGCCTTTAGCCCGTGTTATCACGACATCAGTCAACCCACCGAGGAATAAATCGGGGTTGTTCTGGGCAAAGGTCTTAATCGTGTTCTGAACCTCTTTGCCCGTGATATAGTTCGGGTCTTTGAGTTTCAGAAAGGCTTCTTTCAGGTTCTCAATAAGCCCCGCATCTTGACCGCCTTTCAGTGTTCCCATGTTCTGAATGAACCTTTCAGGAATAAACTTCACGTTATCACGAATGAAGTACGGAACAGATGACATACGTTTTGCCCGGTCTTCATTATCAGCAAGCCATTGTTTGAAATTATCGGGTACATCTTTGACCTCGTTCTTGCTCCCTTGAACGGGTTCTTCTCCCGCCATAATACGGCGGTTGTCCTCTGCCATTTCTTCCTCAGTCTTCAAGACTGTTTCAGCATGACAGCGGCAATGTGGATGCCATCCCGTGAACTTGAACGTTTTCGGGTAAAGCCCTTTCAGTTCATCGCAAATGTCCCTGAACGCAACGCCGTTCAAAGTGTGGTTATTACTCAGCTTGATTTCAATTCCGACAACGAAATCAAGGTCTTGCCAGCGGGTATAGTCTGCCGTTCGATAAGCGATGTTCGTTTCTGTGGCGGCGAGGCGGCGAGTGTTCTTGAATGAAGAACGGTAAACGCCTTGACCGGGATGAAAAGCCGCCGCCCGCTTGGATAACTGCAAAACCCCGTGTTCATCCTTGACACGTCTGAACAGTTTGTCGGGAAATTTCAGGTATTGACGCAGTTCTTTTGTCATGTCCTCGGCAGATACGCCGTTTCTCAAACTGACATCAAGCCCGAGTTCTATTTCCTCCTTGAACTGGTTCGTATAGTTCCATACACGGTCTGATAGCTTCAGCCCGTTTGTCTTTCTCTGAATGAACGCTTCACGGGCTTCATCGTTCGTGGAGAAATAACGGCGGTATTGAGCCTGAGAGAGTTTTCCCACGTTATCCCCGAAGACCCGACGGGCGAGTTCGTTGTTCTTGTTGTTTGATAGAGACCAAGCGGAGTTTATGCCGTTGACTATCGCCGCCGACAACCCGCTTTTTAGCCCCGACAACAGCTTTTCTATTCTTTTGCGTGTAATTGGATAGTCGCTGAAAGAAAAAAGCCTGTCGGGGTTAAAATCGCTTATGGTCGCACCGATACGTGCGGCTTCCTTGACAGCAGCCTCGTAAATCTGTTCTATGCGCTTGTCAAGGGCTGACAGGTCTTTCAAGTGTTGACGTTCCCATTTATTCAGCCTTGCCATTGTTTACCTCCCGTTTGATGAAGTGTTCGCACTGAGGGTCTGAAAGAAAGCGACAGAACTTTCCGTCCGTGTAGAACGGGCAACGGCACATGAATGGTTTCCCGTTTGCGCCTATCTCATGCCAATCATAGCTGTGCCCGCAGTCACGGCATTGAAATTTCGGTTGTTCTTTGGTCTTTGGCGGTTGTCTTCTTCTTGATATAGCCATAATTTCCCCCTTTCTTGTTATTCAGTCATTTCAAGGCTGTCATACATTTCTTCTTCCTTGATTTCTTTCAGCGTCTTGTCAACGTCATCAGATTGCCCGTAACGCTCAATGGATTCACGCTGAGACATAAGAGGCTTGCCACCGTTGGCTGTCATCAAGTTGTTGATGTCATCCTTTTCATCCGATATTGTGAACGGGGTAATGATGATTTCAGCTTTCAGAGCGTCAATGTCGGCGGCGTAGCTTTCCCCGAAGACAATCTTTGCGTAAGCCTTGATAACGTTTATTTCACGGTCGAAGAACTCAATCAGCGGTCCTTTTTCATCGTTGACTTTCAGTTGTGCGTCAATGAACAGTTGTTTCCGGCTCTCTCCTGACAAGGCGACTTGCGACATCTTCTCGTAAGACCAATCAGGGAGTTGAAGCATTGTGAAATAGAGGTTTCTCAACTCTGAGACGTGGAATTTCAGGTTCTCAACGGCTTGTTGCCAAGTGACATACTGCGCTGTTGAGCCTTTCGGGTATTGCATGACGGCACGGGCTTCCTTATCAGGGCTTTTTTCATCGCCGTAGCTTATCGCTTCATCAGCGAAGACACAGAACAGTGGCTTTGAGTTCTCACGGATGTAATTACCGTTACGGCTCAAAGACCATTCAATTTCGTAAACTGTATCTGACGTGAATTCCCAAATCGGGAAAGGACGGCAGGCGTAAATTGCGGGGATTTTCAAAAGCGTTATATCTTCATTCTCAATCTCCTGCCATGAACCGCTTTCAGAAGACCATTTGATGTGCTTGTTTGCCGTGTATGCGTCAAAGAACTTCACGGTCTTTCTCCCTTTCTTCCTTTGATAGCCGACTGACATTGCTATCATGTCGCCGTATTCATCGAAAAGGGGGTATAGGTCATCGCCGAGCATGGGGGAGAACGTGCGACAACGGATTTTCAGGGGGCTTTTTCTTCCGTAAAGCGTGTTGTTCTGTTCAAGGGCGTACCATAACGTCATAATCTCGCAGCCGGCAAAGAACCTGTTCACACGGTCTATGTCAACGCTGTCGATGCGGTTCTTGTCGAGGACGCTTGTGATGAATGTCGCCACTTCTTTCTGTTTGTCGTTCTCAGGCTTGAACACACGTTTGACAGGTATAGCCGTAACCAGTTCTGTCATTCTCTTTGATGCGAGTTTCTGAAAGCCGAGCGCAATGCGGGTCACGGGCTGAATCCCGTCTTCGTTCACGATGTCGGGGTATTTCTGTCTATCCATAACGGGATGAAACTTCGGGTTATACTCCATTTCAAGCCCTTTTCTGCCGCCCCAAACAGGGACGTTCACGGTCTTTTCACTCAGGGCGGCAATCTTCTGTTCTGCCGTCATGTCTGAATTTAAAATTTCTTCGATTGTCATTGTTTGATATTTTTTGAATTGAACATTCTGTTTGTTATCTCCGTATCATTTTCGCAATTCTGTTCACGTTGATAGGTTTCGCATACCGAACGGGATAGAACGTGTTAGCCAAAGCGTCAAACTTATCAGGGCTTCGCCCGAGGCGTTCTTTGATGTCTTCTTTCGGTTCAATATAAAGTTTGCCGTTTGACTTTACCGAGAACTTTATTTCCGTGGCTTCTTCGTCAAACTTGTCATCCGGCGGCAGCATGGCTCCCGTGTTGTTTCTTGGGTTCAGCCAATCACGGACAGCCCAAAACAGATAAGCACGCATATTGAAGAACTTGTTTTGCCCCGTGATGTCACTCAGTTCACGCCCGTTAGGGGTCTTTGCGCTCTCTGAATACTTGCAACTCAGGATATAATGGGGTTCGTCTTCAAGTTCAACGCAGCGGCTATAAACGCCCGCACCTTCGCCGATTGTGTCAATACTGACGTAAAGACCGATGTTCTGTCGGCGGGCAACCATGATTTTCCCAGCTACTTTCATGTGGTCTGCCACACCGCCTGAATTGTGTGTGTCAAAGGAAGCCACCCAGTTGTCACGGCGAAGAACATAACACGTTGCGTCACGCCCCATGCCCGCCACGTCAACACCGAGAATATTGAGGTCAGCCCGAAGCGGTTCACGCCCTTTTGCTTGTTTCCAACGTTCGTGCGCTTCTTCAAGCCATTGACGGGGAATAAGCGTGTCTTCATCGACTTTCGGGAACAGACCGAGGACTTTCTTTCTGAACAGGTCTTCCGGGCGATACCATTGCCCCTCGAACTCAAAGTCATCCATTTCTGATATGATTTCATCGGGGGATATTTTCTCACACCAATTTTCAAGTTTATCCAACACCCAATCGTAGTCAACCTGACCGGGAATAATAATCTTCTTGCTTGCGATATTCGGGGCTGTCAGGCTGTTCAGACGGTATTTGTGCCAACGGTCGCCTTTCTGAGATTTGGCTGCGTATCCTACTGTCGTATTGGGGTTGAAGACAATCAGAATACGGCTATCGCCCTGCAGGTTTCCCTCAATGGCGGCAAATGTGTCATCCCCTATACCTGTTGCCTCTGTGATGACGAACATTGTATGAACGGCGTGGAAACCTGACCACGCTTCATGGTTGTGTTCATCAGCCTTGAAACCCGTCAGGAACCATTCATCATTGTTTGTTCTTATGTCGTAAGCGTTCAGTTTGCCGATAAGTTCAACGCCACGGGCTTTTGCCCTGTTGAAAAGGCGGCTTATCTCAGGCATCATGATGTTCTTCACTTGTCGGTCTGTCGGGGCTGTCAAAGCGACCTTGGTGTTTTCAACAAGTTCTATTTCCCCCAAACTGTTCTTTCTCCAACGAGGTGTGAGATACAAGAAACAGATAGCGGCACAAGCCGCAACGAAATCTTTTCCTCGGGCTGTCCCCGATGCAACCGATGTTCGCCTGTTGTGTTGAACGCTTGACAGTATTTCTTGCTGTTCTTTGTCAAGGGTCACTCCGAGGGCTTCACGGACAAACCTGTTCCAGTCTGCCCGCCATAGGTTCATCAGTTCAAGACCTTTCTTGCGGAGAATATCTTTATTCTGTTTCTTCATTGAGTTATTTTTTGCTGATTCGCCCTGTGCCGGGCTTTCGTTTTCAAATGGTAATTTTATACGAGTGAATGATTTCAGAGCCACATTCGGGCGCAATCGGTGTTATTCTGCTTCGTCCTGCGTTTCGGGTTCATCCAACAAGCCGCTTTCAATCAGCAGAGAGGCGAAAGATACATTTCCGTTGATGTCTTTCTTTTCGGGAGCGTAAAGACCAAGCAGCTTACGCCGTTCTTCAAGTTGTTTCCTGATTTCGGCGATATATGACGGGTCTCCGAGCATGATAACCTCTGTTTCCGTCCTTTCTGTCTGATACGTCCTGATTGAAGTCTGCCCCGTCTCGTTGTCACGGGCGGGAGAGCCTTTCTGCTTGCGTTGTGTCTTGTTGTAATCAGTCTTTGACTTTTCCCACTGTTCCCATAGTTCCCGGCAGGTTTCGTCAATACGTTCAAGTTCAAGTGTCAGAGCAGCGTCCATGTCTTCAATTCTGTTTTCCCGCCATTCGTCAAGAAGCGTCTGCACGTCTTTGTGAACCGTGGCGAGGGAATAAGAAGACAGTTCAAGCCGCTTCACGACTTCTGATTGAATTTTTCTGAGGCTGTAACCCCGCTTGTACATTCCCGCCACGATTTCGAGACGGGCTTGTTTCAGTTGGTTTCTTTTCTTTTCCTGTGCCTTGCTCATAGTTCTTTTGTCATTGAAAGAAAGTTCAGATAAAAGTCAAGGTTGCAGCTTGACAGTTCGATGTATGTTCGCCCGAACTCAGGAAACGTATGAACGGCAAAGTGGCTCTCGGAAAGCAGCCATAAAGCCGTGTAACCTTGTGGGCTGAAATGATGTTCCGTGCAACTCAGAACATTGAAACCCGCTTTACGGAGAAGTTCGTCAAACATTCCCCGCAGTGCTTTCGGGTCGGTCTCTTTGACCCATTGGGCGTGATTCCAGATTTTTGCTTGCATGGTCTTATTCATTTTCAGTTGTTTCACTCTCAGAAGAAGTTTCAGTGGCTTCAAACTGAACCATGTCTTCTTCTGTGTACTCAATTTTCGGGTATTCTTTCTTTATGTCTTTCGGGTTGCCTTTGAAGAACACGAGAATGTGCTGGTGCGTCTTTGCGACCTTTCTTGTCTCCATATACCGGGCGGCTCTCAGGGCTGTTGAAGCGGTTTGTTCAACAAGGATGATTTCATTATACAGAAGAACGCCCGCTTCTTTGAATATCCGCTTGATGTCGCCGCAGAAGTCATAATAAAAGCCCGTCTTCCGGTCACGGACATCGCCCACACAGATAACGGCGAAACGGTTATTTCTCAGACAGCCGACAGCCGCCGTGAAAGCGTTCTTCAATATCTGAATGAAGTCTTCATAGCTGTCCTGATTGCTTGCGTCATTCGGGAGGTCTGAATACTTTTCAAG
>NZ_JBCNZM010000116.1:0-15089 GCF_040227615.1 Bacteroides sp. RTP31139st1_H2_RTP31139_211217
GGATATACCATAGAAGCCATGAAATAAATCCTCTAACAATTCTCTCTAACAACAACTTTTAATGGCAGACTATACAAAGCGTGACGGTCAAATACCATCACGCTTTGTTTGCATATACACTTTATTGTCCTCATCATACCGTACATCCCGAAAAATATACTACTTTTGCACCAAAGTCTTGGCTGTTATAGTGATAACGTCACTTTTGACTCGATTCGATAAGAACGCAAGAAGCGAAAGTTATTATCCCTGCTATTCGGAATCTGGAAAATTCTCTTAAACACCGCAGGATAATAGCAACAGTTTCTTCACGTCTATGTTATTATATACTTAGGCGTGGGGGCTGTTGTCTATTAACGGTGTGGGCATTTTCCAGAGCCTCGAATGCAGATAGACAATAACAGTCCTCGCGCTTTTTATATAATAACCTTCGTCAATGGGGACAGACGAAATGAAAGACACCGCGTATGCATCTTACATTATTTGGAGAAGTACAGTTATTTCTGTTAATTGCCGTTACATCTGCAAGCTTTCTATACTGGATAAATCATAAATACAAAAGTCTGAACAGACAGATTATCCGGGCAATAGACATTCCAGTATATCTGCTGAACAGACAAGGTATTGTCGTAAAACTACTTAATACACCTACCGAAAAGGCAAACAGACTTCCGTTCCTGAATCCGGGAGTTCTAAATATCAATAATTTAGTGACAGACGCCGATGAATGCCGGAAATACATGACGTCGCTGTTACGCGTACTGAATACCCGCACTTCGGACAGCCTGACCCTAAAGATAAGAATAGAAAGTGGTGAGAAACTATATATCGCAGTGCGCATGGTCTACCTCAACAGAAATTATGTCATAGCCTTCATACGCGACATTACGGAAGATGAAGTCCAACGCCGGGAAAACGAAAAATACCGTTTCTTCCTTGAAAGTATTCTGGAGAACCTCCCCATCGCCACTACAGTAAAAGATAAAAACGATGAAGGACGTTACCTGATATGGAACAAAAAAGCGGCAGAGATGATGGAAGTCCCCGCTGAGGATATTGTGGGACACTATGAAGAGGAGTTCAAACCCCTAATGCAAGATAATTTCATCCAAGAGACAGACAAAGAAGTTGAAGAGTCGGAAATTCCCCAGTCCTACATCAAACACTTTGTCAATCCCAAAGGCAGAGAGTATATTCTGTCGTTTCACAAAACGCTGGTGTCCTACAACAAAGGAAAAGAGAGGTGGATTGTCAGTTCTGCACTGGACATCACCGAACTGCTGGCAGCCAAAGAGAAAGCAGAAGAAGCCAACCGCCTGAAATCGGCTTTTCTCGCCAACATGAGCCACGAGATACGTACTCCGCTAAACGCCATCGTCGGATTCTCCTCCATACTTTCCGATTATATACAAGACGAAGATACAAAGGAATACATACATATCATCGAAGAAAACACCCAACTGCTGCTGCAACTGATTAATGATATTCTCGACCTGTCACGCATCGAAGCTGGCATTCTCGAATTCACAGAAGGAGATATGGATGTAAACAAGACGCTTGATGAAATGCAGACGATGGCAAAACTGAAACTTCCGTCCGAAGTCAGTATACGTCTCCTGCCCGGTGCGGATTACTGTATTATTCACACAGTCCCCAAACGGGTAAGACAAGTACTGAACAACTATCTGTCAAACGCCCTCAAGCATACGGAAGAAGGTTTCATCGACATTGGTTATCACCTGCCGCAAGAAGACAGGATTCGCTTCTTTGTCCGTGATACCGGTTGCGGCATTCCTCCTGAAAAGCAAAAGGATGTATTCGAACGCTTTGTCAAGCTAAACAGTTTTAAACAAGGCACGGGTCTCGGACTCTCCATCTGCACCATGATTGCCGAGAAAATGAACGGAAAAGTGGGCGTCAGCTCTATTCCGGGGAAAGGTTCCGAATTCTGGTTCGAAATACCCTATCAACCTACCGGAAGCCAACCTGCATAAAAAAGCCCGCCACTGACATGAACTCTGTCAACGACGGGCAACCTAAACCATCACCGATGCTATCCTGACTCACAATACCTATCGAAGACTAAATCGCAGTTTTCCACTCTGCACCAGTTCTTCATGAGTGATACGATATCGGGACAGTTTTTTTCCTCCTAGTTCCATTTCACGGATATAAAGCGACTCTGCCGACGGGCGTTCCGTCTCTATCACCAGTTGGTCGCGTCCCCAATACTTAGGGTCGAGCTTTATGGTCACCTTATCAAATACCGGAGTAGACAGCGTATAAGCCGGTTCTCCGGGACAATCCGGATAAAAGCCCATCATATTGAAGATAGCCCAAGCAGACATCGTTCCGGTATCATCATTGCCGGGAATTCCGTCGGGGGCATTCTTGAAATACTTCTGCAAAAGGCGGTGCAGCTCTTTCTGCGTGCGCCACTCCTCACCCTTGAAATAAGAAAAAAGATGGGCGTATGCAATGTCCGGTTCGTTGGCAGGGTCGTACAGTCCTTCGTCGAACACACGCTGAAGCTTGTCTACGAACGGCTTCTTTCCACCCATGAGCCGGGCAAGCCCTTTCACATCGTGGGGAACATAGAAAGTATAGTTCCAGGCACAACCTTCGTGAAATCCGGGGTTCGGCTCAAAGTTCTCTCCCTGCCTCGGGTCGAAAAAAGCATAGAATTCACCGTTAGGCAGGATAGGACGGAAAGTACCGTACTCCTTACAGTAATAATGCTTGTAGCCCAGCGAACGTTCGTGGAACAGACGGGCATCCTCCTTCTTGCCAAGCGCAGCGGCTATGCGCGACAAAGCATTGTCGGCAATATAGTATTCCAGGGCATGTGAAACGGAATTGTCATACTGCTCCCGCAGGGGCACATATCCCAATGACACGTAGTCGTCATTGTCCGGTCGGAGCAGATTCTCCGCTCCCGGCAGGGTGGCTCCCTTGCGCATGGCTTCGTAGGCCAGTTCTATATCAAAGTCGCGCAGACCTTTCAGCCAGGTGTCGACGATGACGGGAATGGAAGGGTCACCTTCCATGGTCAGCGTCTCACGTCCGTAGAGTTCCCATTTGGGAAGCCAGCCGTGTTCGCGGTACATGTCGAGCATGGAGCGCACCATCTGCAATTGCCGTTCGGGATATACCAGCGTAAGAAGCTGGTGCACATTGCGGTAAGTGTCCCACAAAGAAAAGACGGTATAACGGTCGCCTTGGGTAGTCAAAATCTTATCACTCTCCATAGCGGGATATTCCCCGTTCACATCCTGCAGGATATTGGGATGTATCAGCGTATGATAGAGTGCCGTATAAAAAACGATTTTCTGTTCCTCCGTACCTCCTTCTACAAGGATGCGCGAAAGGTCATCGTTCCAGCGGCGACGGGCTTCTTCCAGCACTTGACCGAAGTTCTTTCCCTGCTGCTCGGTATCCAGATTGAGGCGGGCATTCTCCATGCTCACAAAAGAGACTCCCATCTGTACTTCCACCTGCTCGCCTTCTTCGGTATCGAATGTAAGATAGGCGCCGATATCATCTCCCGCCAGTTCCTTCTGGTAGCGGGTGTAAAGTTTGTAGCGTCCGTTATCGGGGTCCCATTCGGCCTCTACACCGGTCATGGGGCGCTGCTTCTTCCAGTAGCCCGAAGCGGCGGGCTGCTTGTTGACACGCATCACAAAGTAGATGGGAAAAACGGCTTGTGGGTTGTAGCAGAAAGTACCCAGCAGCTTCATACCTTCAAACTCGCATTTACCCGTCTGGCGCAGAAAAGCTCCCGATTCATTGGTCAGGCCTTCGCCCAGGTTCAGCAGCACATGGCTCTGCCCGGCAGGAAAGGTGAAACGCGCCACACCCGTGCGAGGAGTTGCCGTCACTTCCGTCTTCACATTGTAGCGAGTCAGGAAGTTGCTGTAATATCCGGGGGATGCCTGCTCGTCCTTATAGCGGCTTCCATATTCCTTATAATCTACGGACAGCTCTCCCGTAGTGGGCATCAGCAGCAGAGAACCCAATTCCGGACAGCCCACACCGCTCAAATTGACATGCGAGTATCCGGTGAAGAAACAATTGTGATACTCATAGGGAGTGGACCACCAGCGGGCATCTTTATCGTATTTGTTGTCCTCCGAACCCATCACGTTGAAGGGCACTACGGACATCATTCCATTGGGACAGACGGCTCCCGGATTCGTGGTACCGAAGTTAGTGGTACCGACAAAAGGATTCACATAGTCCGCAGGATGCTTCTCCGCAGCCATAGATGCCGTGAGCATTCCAAAGGAGATGATACAGAAAGTAATCAGTCGTTTCATAATATAGTAAGGATTTGTTCTTTATTAGTTAGTGAGCACGCTACCCATGCCGGTGTCATTGCATGCACTCTGCAAAGTTATTGCAAACGGTCTGCAGTGACACTGCAAACTACTTTGCAGTAGCGCTGCAACAGTTTTGCAGTGACGCTGCATCAGCTTTGCAGTGGCGCTGCAACGGCTTTGCAGTAGCACTGCAAAAAGCATGCAGTATCTTTGCAGTGATATTACACTAAGTATAAGGCAGTTACGGCAGGCGCTTTTCAGCAATACCGAGCGCCTGCCAACTGCTTGGTACTTACAAAATACTTGTGCGCTTCGTGAACTCCAGAATCTCGCGGATATACCCAAAGGCAAGCCCCACTACCGTATCGGCTGCACCGTAGTATACAGCTACACGTTCTCCATCTTGCAACGCTGCGCAAGGGAACACCACGTTGGGAACATCACCTTGCAACTCATAAGGAGCAGCAGGCGCAAGCAGATACTCACGGGTGCGGTAGAGCAACTTGGCAGGATTGTCCTTATCCAGAATAGCTGCTCCCATGGAGTAACGGAAACCGTTACAAGTGGTTATCACGCCATGATAGAACATCAGCCAACCCTCGTCCGTGAGGAACGGTACCGAACCTGCCCCTATCTTGGTACACTGCCAGGCACTTTCGGGGAAAGGCGTAGGAGCCATCACATGGCGGTGTTCGCCCCAGAATTTCATGTCAGGGCTGAAGCTAATGTAGATGTCGCCAAAAGGAGTATGTCCGCTATCGCTGGGACGGCTCAAGAGCGCATATTTGCCATCGAACTTCTGAGGCAACAACACACCGTTGCGGTTGAAAGGCAAGAAAGCATTCTCGCACTGGAAGAACTCCTTGAAATCGAAAGTATAGCCGATGCCGATGGTGGGGCCGTAGTAGCCGTTGCACCACGTAATCCAGTAGCGGTCCTCAATCCATGTCACGCGCGGATCGTATTTATATTCGGACTCTATCATGTCCGTATTCCCGGCCTTGAACTTGATTGGCTCATGCTCTATTTCCCAGTGGATGCCGTCCTTGCTGAAACCGGCAAAGATATTCATCTGCACCGCCCGGTTGTCACAACGGAACACACCGGCATAACCATCCTTAAACGGAACCACCGCACTGTTGAAAATGCTGTTCGACGACGGAATATGGTAGCGGTCTATTACGGGATTCTCCGAATAACGCCACATTACATCCTTACAGCCTGCCGGCCGTTCTTCCCAAGGCATTGTGATTTTGTTGCTCATAATTGCTCTATATTATTAATTGGTTATTGTTGTTTCTTCTCATCGGCATACGTAAATGGTATGAAGTACGTAATGAGGAACGCCGGAATGGTGGCAAACAGCGTGAAGGTAAAGAACGCCTCGTACCCCAACCAGTCGCTGACAAAACCGCTGATTGTGCCCGGCAACATCACACCCAGATTCATGATGCCCGAAGCAAAGGCATAATGTGCCATCTGGTGCTTTCCCGGCGCCACCTGCTGCATCATGAACAAAGTCAGTCCCACAAAACCAAAACCATAACCGAAGTACTCGAGCACGATGGCACTACCTATCAGCAACCCGCTTTCCGGCTGGTACATGGCAAGCAGGGTATACGCTACAAAAGGCAGATTGAAGATGCAGCACAGAGAGAACAGCGTCCGCCGCAATCCCCGGTGCGAAATGTAATAGCCTGCCAACAGTGACCCCAGCACAAAGGCTGCCGCCCCATAAGTGCCGTAGTACAAACCTATCTGCTGCTCATTCAGTCCCAAGCCACCTGCCGAACGCTCCGCCTTCAAGAAAAGAGGGACAATCTTCATGACAAAACCCTCGGCAAGGCGATAAAGGATAATGAACGCTATATAGTACCAGATGTGCTTCTTCAAGAAGAAATCCTTGATTACCGCCACCAACTGCTCCCACGTCTCTCTTGCCGACTTGGCGCCGGATGCGGCCGCACCGCCCGATGGCAGCATGCGCATGTGGTAGAAGCCAAGCAGCAGCATCACCGCCGCCAATATCAGCATCACCGTCATCCATGCATGCCGGGTAGCCTCGTGGCGGACTGCCTCTGTGGCACCCTCCACCCCACCGAAACCTACCAGCAAGGCACCTGCCAGCCAGACCAACCCGCCGGACGCCACAATCTTCGCTATATTGTAGAAGGCTCCCTGCCAACCGATATACTTGGCCTGGTCCTGCTTGTTCAGTTCCGACATGTAGACACCATCCGTAGCCACATCGTGCGTGGCTCCGCTGAAAGCAATCACTGCCAGCAGCGCAATGCATATCGCAAAAAAGAACGGTAACTGCAACGCCAAAGCCACCAGAGCAAAACCTGCTCCGGTAACCATCTGCGTCAGTACCACGAAAAACTTCTTCGTCTTGAACATTTCAAGGAACGGACTCCAAAGGAACTTCAGCGTCCAGGGCATCATGATGAGCGACGTCCACAGAGCAATCTGCGCGTCACCGATACCCATCCCCTTGAACATCAGCACAGAAACCATGTTCAGCACCACGAACGGCAATCCCATGGCGAAATATACGGTGGGGACCCACGATATAGGATTATGATTTTTTCGGCTCATCCCTTCTGTATATTATCTGTGTCACTTCAACGGTTCACTGCCCATAGTCAGCTCCAGCGTACCGCCGTCCACTATATCCTGATGCGTGAAGAATGGAGTCTCCAACTTATTGCCGTTCAGCACAATGCTCCGCACATACTTGTTATCGCGGCTGTTGTTGTGGGCTATCACCTTGAACGACTTGCCGTCTTTCAGATGAACGGTCGCCTCGTTGAACAGCGGGCGTCCGATGGAATATACCGGCTTGCCGGGGCATACTTGATAGAAGCCCATCGCATTCAGAATGTACCATGCAGACATCTGTCCGCAGTCTTCATTGCCCGAAAGTCCGTCGGGGTTGTTGAAGTAAAGCGTATGCAGCACCTCATCCACAATCTCCTGCGTACGCCAGGGCTGGCCTACGTAGTTGTAGAGATGGGCAATGTGATGGCTTGGCTCATTGCCGTGGGCATACTGGCCTATCAGACCGGAAATATCCACCGAGGTCGATTCACCTTCCAGCTTGGAATCGGCCGTGAACAGAGAATCCAACTTGCCGATGAAGGCGTCGCGTCCTCCCATCAGTTCCACCAGTCCGTCCACATCGTGGGGAACGAACCAAGTCCACTGCCATGCCGTACCTTCGCAATAGTCATCATTACGGTGATTGGAAGCGCGGGGGTTGAAAGGCGTACGCCAGTTGCCCTCACTGTCCAGTCCGCGCATGAAGCGGGTACTCGGATCGAAATAAACTTTATATCCCTCGGCAAAAGCCGCATACTTATCGCGGTTGGCTTCGTCGTCCAAGGCACCTGCCAGTACGGAGATACACCAGTCATCGTAAGCATATTCCAAAGCTTTAGCCACAGATTCATTGTCTTTATCGCAAGGCACGTAGCCAATCTTGTTCTTCCAGTACTTGGCCTGCGGCATCAGATGCGGCACAACCAAAGGATGGGTGATAATACCCGTCGTATCGTATTCTGCCGTACGGAGGCAAGCCTTGTAAGCCTCCTGCACGTCGAAGTTACGGTATCCCTTTACATAAGAATCCGCTATGAGGGAGGCTGCATGATAACCAATCATGGTACCCGTATAGTTTCCGGCCAGTTCCCACATAGGCAGGACGCCGCCCTCGCGGGACTTCTGGATGAGCGAACGGATGAAAGCCTCGTTCAGTTCAGGATCAATAATCGTCATCAGCGGATGATAGGCACGGAAAGTGTCCCATAAAGAGAAAATGGTGTAGATAGGCTCGTCCACCCTGCCTTGATGGGGCTTCAAGTCCATACCAAAGTAACGTCCGTCAGCATCGGTAAACAAGTTGGGCTGCATACCCGTGTGGTAAAGTGCCGTGTAGAACATGGTACGCTGGTCGTTGTCCTTCGTATCGATGTCAATCTTGGAAAGATAAGTGTTCCACTGCTGGCGGGCAGCACGGCGCACACCGTCAAAATCCCATCCGGAGATTTCGGCTTCCACATTCTTGCGGGCACCGTCCATATCCACGGCAGACACACCTACCTTTACCAATACCTCCTCATTGGGCTCCGTCTGGAATTGCAGTAAAGCTTTAGCTGTAGGCAGAAGCGGACCGCCTTCGTCCAATGCCATGGAGTCCGTGACCAGCGTATAGGTAAATGGTTTGGAGAACTTAGCGTAGAAGTTGATATACTGGTCGAAAGCCCAATATACAGTCTTCTTGCGTCCACGGATTTCAGTATCGCTGATTACTTCCAGCTCCATCTGTTCATTCTTCTGGCGCTGGATACTGTAATCCAGGTCGAGGATAAAACCTGCATCTTCCGCTTTCGGGAAGGTATAGCGATGAATCGCCGCACGTTTGGTAGAGGTCAGTTCGGCTTTCACCCCGTAGCGGTCCAAAAATACGGAATAATATCCCGGTTCGGCTGTTTCATTCTCGTGGGAAAAGGCAGAGGCGTACGCCATCTGCTGGCTCTTCGAGCCCATGGAGTGGTAATCCTGCCGACCTACAGTGGGCATCAGCAGCACATCCCCGTAATCGGCACAACCCGTACCGCTGACGTGGGTATGTGAAAATCCGTTGATAGTAGTATCTGCATAGTAATATCCGGAGCAGGCATCCCACTCGTAGATACGCGTGTCGGGGCTGGGCTGAATCATCCCGTTGGGAACTACCGCTCCGGGATAGGTATGCCCATGTCCACCCGTACCGATGAACGGATTGACGTAAGACGCATAGTCCGGTGCCGTCTGGGTACAGCTGCAAACCGCCCCCAGCAGAAAAAGTCCGCCCAACAGTATGGAACTAGATTTCATGTTTTTCTTCATATTGTTTATTGTATAAGTAGGTGTATAGCTTCATAATAGAATCTTGTTATATGAGAATGCTTGAGGAGGGTCGCCCTATTACTTTGAGCAAAGCCCTCCTTTGTTTCATGTATGAAAAGGTTCAAGCATCCGTTTTCCGAAACCTCAGTTTACGGAAAACACGGCATCAGCGTACCTTCTTCATCGTATAGTTCTCACTCACGAAGTAAGGAACATCGGGGAAGATGTCGGTCTCAATCTCACCGCCTACATACTTATAGGGATTGATAGCCCATCTGTTGCCCAAGCCATAGATATGCATATCACCGTTAGGAGCAATAGCACCATCCATATAGTAATCATCATAGTTAGGATATGCTTTCCACTGGAAATTCTTGCTGTAAGTACCGAAATGCATCTTGTAGGTAGCAGGGTCTTCAGCATCGCCCTCATGAATGGTTTGCGGATAGATGAGCAGTGCACCGTTATAGTAATCGCAATGCATCGGATACTTACCGGTGATTTCGGGGAAAGTGCCCCAGTTGTAAACCACATATCCGGTACCTTCTTCATCCTTCTCTATAATTACATTCTTCTCAAACTCCTGACTGCCTTTCCAATCCCACCAGCGAGGATTGCCTTCTTCATCCACATAGGTAAAGAGAGAATTGCTGGAAGTTACCTTCCACTCGCCGACCAAATCTTCATAACCCAACATTTTGCCCTGATAAGCTTCACCGATACGGCTCCAGTACTTGCCGCTCCACTCCACTTCATCATCAAAAAGTACTTTACTTATTTCCGAAAGCAACGTATAATACTGATACACCAGCGGTTTGGGATTGTAGAACATCTGAATGCCATAACCTTCATCTTTCACTTTCTGGAATTTGCTCTTGTCAAATCCACTCCAACCTCCGTTCAACTCATCATTAATCTTCCAAGGCAGCGGAGCATACTTGGATTTGGGCAGGTTCTCAAAATGAGACTCTTCACGGCCAAAGGCTCCCTCGGGATTCTGATTCTGGTAGTAACCGTAGGTCATATAGTCCACAATGTCACCTACCTTCATACCCTCTACCTCACCATCTGGAGAGTCGAGCGAACCATATTCATACACACCGATCAGCTTGTCTCCAAATACCTGGCGGCACTCATAAACCAAACGCGCGAAGTTGGCACGTGAGCGTGTTTCGAAGCCGGGGCTGGGATTGGAGTTGTTGTAGTTGGTGTACTCATCATCAAAGTCGATGCCATCCAAACCATAAATATCCAAGTAGGCTTTCAGTTCCTTGGCAAAGTCTTTGGCAGCAGCTTCCGAAAGGTTACCCATACCAGCCTCGTCATGGTTGCCAAGAATAGTCATAGCCACCTTAATGCCCTTAGCCTGCAAAGGACGGATGAACTTATCCGCATTTCTCAGCAAGAAGGAAACCTGGTCATTGCAGAAAACATGTACGCGACCGGTCTTGCTATCCACATTGATGTTGGCAGCAAAAATGCTGACTACATCAAAGAAAGGCTTTCCGTTGCTCTTCATGGTATATTCACCCATATTCAAGATGTTCTCGTCATTTACTTCCACAAAGCAATGTGTAAGTATATCACCCTTACTGATACTCTCAGGAATAGCAGCCAAAGGCTTTACCAAGTAAATATATTCCTGATTGTTTGTAGAAACTTCCACACCGTTATTGGCAGATGCAGAAACGGCAACAGCATAAGTCTGTCCGATTGTGCCTCCGGCATTGATATTCAGTTCCACAGAAGCCGACTTCTGTTCGCCCGCCTTGATAGTGGCAGTTCCACCGTTCGCCAGGCTCAGCTTATCGGCGGGATACATTTTATAGCTTGTTCCATTCTTCTTATTGTAAGCCTCCAAAACGTCTTCGTCCACTTTGAAGGTCACCGTAACATCCTGCTCTGCAGCTTTGCTCAGTTCAAAATAGAGATGTCCGGTAGCAACCTTGTCGCCAAAAACAGAAATCGGAGTAAGTTCACGTGCACCGGCGGCAGACTTTACATAGCCATACACGCCATCCACAGTATCCAGCTTGTCACTGTTGCCGGTGTTGATGACAACATCATCTTCACAACCGGTGAAGCATATTCCTGCACATGCAAAAGCCATTGCCAGCAAGCCTGATTTTACATGATTCATATATTTCATAATCAATATCTTTTTATTTGAATTAAGGTATAACTAAATTATTTAGCGGGCAGTTCCACAGCAGTCCAAGTCAATGATTCCACTGCAGTAGCATTGTTCTCATTTCCGCTATAATCGTGAATGGCAGTACCGGCGCCCTCATCGAACTTCCAGTAAGAAACCAGTCCGTCAGTATCCGGCTCTACCTGGTAGAAGTGGTCCTTTGCATTGATTTCTGCTGATGTCAACACCTTGTTCCAGATACGCACCTCTGAGATATTACCTTCCAACCAACGGTCACGATTGTATGAATGGCCAATCCAGAATCCGTTACCTTCATCGGTCATGGTCTGGCCCCAGTTCACGACTCCGCAGTCCAAAGTAGTCTCCAGCATATTCTTACCATTGATGTAGATTATAACTGTTTTTGCATCCGCATCGTAGGTCACAGCGATATGTGTCCATTCGTTTGTCGGAATAACCAGACTCTCATCGGTCACATTGCCGCTACTTGTAGCCACCTGCAACTGGTTTTGAGGAATTCCGGCATCACCGATGCGGAGCAGGAACTTACCTTCGATACCCATAATGGAAGTCAGCATCTTGTCAAACTTGCTTACACGAATCAACGCTTCTGCCGTCAGCTTATTCATATTATTGGCTACATCTGGATTGGTCCAAGTTACGTAAACCAGATTCTTGGTAATATCAGGAACCGTATTAATCAATGCGGCACCCTTCAGCACGTAGTACATGGTACCGGAGCTCTTCAAGACTCCGATGCTTGCCTGGTCTACCGTAACCGGCAATACATATACCTTCTCACGGTCCAGCTCCGTCAAGTTCTTGAAGCTGACAGTGATGTCGTCTGAAATGACAGCACCGGCCAAAATGGTAGCCTGCGGAGTTTCTACCGTATAATAGTTTTCCGGCAGAGCCTCGGCTGTGTCATAATAGGTAGCGTTATAAGTAGCTACCAGTGAAGGGTCCGCCTTCAAGGCAATAGTTATATCCTGCGATTCAGGACGGGCCATTGAAATCCGGAATGAACCTTCCGTATCGGAAACAGTGTTTTTCAACAACACAGTACTGGTCATCGCCGAGCCGTTGATATACACCTGATTATCGAAATTCTCAACGTCATTATCATTACAAGCAGCAAATACACCTGCCAATAATGCCATCGATACTAAATATATACTTTTCAGTTTCATGATATTCTTTTATTTTTTAGGAGCAGGATTCATAATATTGATAGCTTCTCTCACGTATTGATAGGTATTGGTAGCATTGTAATAATCATTCTGCATGTTCTCAATAGCCAGACCAGCTTTTGTAAACTCTGCAGACGGTTCTGTCACCCAATAAGCAGCTTCCGACAGAGCTCTCAAAGCATTGTAATATCCGGTAGTCTTATCTGTTGTATCCAGAGAGACGGTAGATGCCGATACAATGAAGCGGTCAGCCGGAACACCGTCTGCCATCAAGGCCTGAAGCGCTTCTATCCCCAGTTGGGCAACATCCGTGACATCATTTGTAATCAAGATGATATGGTCACAAGAAGAGAGCACAGACTGGCCTATCAGGTTGGCAGGATACCCCTGGAACACCAGTTGCTTACCTGAATTGGCACTCTTCCAGTTGGATATCACACCGAAGAAAGTATCCTGATTTGCCTTTGCTTCAGCCTTGTCGGCTTCGGACATGTAGATAGGATTGCTACCACGATACTCGGCTACAATACCGTCGAAAGGTGCTTCAAGAGCTATCAGTCTGTTCAGCTCAGCCGACAGATAAGCCGAGAATGCAGATGTTTCTGTTCCTTCTTTCACCTTGTCGGTATGTTCCTTCAAGATATTGTCATAGCTGATGGAATAGAATACTTTCGTTCCCTTCTCATGTACATTTGCAATATCTTCCAATTCGAATTCCGCCAAATCGGGAGTAGTTGCGATAATTACGTCCAGGCTGTCGGGAACATCCGACATGTGCTGCCCGCGGCTGAAAGGAACTTTCTCACTATTATCAAACCAACCGTATACAATCTTATGGTCAGAATTCTTGTATTCCTGCAAGTTCTTCAGATACTTGGCATACAGTTCGGGAGACTGTTCGTCGATTCCGGGTTCTTTCAGTTTAATACTCTCTGAATCCGTCCAGTCGGAGCAGGCAGACAATGCCAATACGGAAAAAGCTGCCAGCGCGATTCCTTTGAATGATTTCTTATATAATTTCATAATTATTCAGCATTTATTGTTATTATTTGCGTGCCCACCATACGTCAGTAGCCATGTTGTCCGGTCCACCCAGATAGCTGTTTACTGCCTCTTGCACGTTTTCAGTATTACTTGTATATTCTTCAGAAGGATAAGGCATACGGCGTGCACCTTTCTCGCTATCAACAATTCCACCACTCAAGTTACCTTCACTGGTTGCAGGCAACAGTTTGGGATAGCCTGTACGGCGATAGTCAGCCCAAGCTTCGTTACCTAACGGCCAATTCGCAATCCACTTCTGGGTAATGATACGTTCCTGTTTTTCTTCCTTGGATGCCCCTTCATTCCACTTGACAGTAATGGCTGAAAGGTTCTTTTCATAAGTATTAAGACCGGCGGGATCTTTGTAAAGAGCAGGTACACTGCTTTCATCAGCCAGATAGCTGTCTACACCGGTAGCTCCCCACTGTTCGAAAGAGAGACGGACACCTTGTTCATAAAAATCAGCAGCGGTTCCTTTCATGTTGAAACCATAGATTGCAGTGGCTTCAGCACGCAAAAAAGCAACTTCTGCCGCATTCATCCAAAGCACGGGATCAGAAGAGGAAATCTTCACACGTGAATAATTGATGAAATACTCCTTCATCTTACTGAGGTTGATACCGCGACGTAATCCTACATAAGTCTCTCCAGGCCATTTTGATTCCTCAAAATAGCTGGCACGACGATTGTCGTTGTAACCGTTCATGTAGCAGATGATGTCGGCAGCAGGATGGGTATCACCACCTGAAGCTTCTTCATTGTAACGTACTGCCACAAACAACGGATTGCTAATTGTACCGAAATACTTCCATGTAGCATTGTCTGCATTTGTTTCAATCAGACCCAACTCGTGATTCACTGCACTTTCAGCCATTTCTTTAGCCTTAGCAGGGCTTACATTGGCAATACGGATAGCCAAACGCAGTTTCAATGAATTGGCAAACTTCACCCACTTCTGTACATTACCACTGTACACGAAATCTGCAGAAGCAACCAACGCCGCATTTCTGTTTTCAGTCAGCACCTCGATGGATTCGTCCAGTTCCTTGAAGAATGCGTTATATACTTCTTCCTGCGTATCATAAGGAATGGTAATCTTGCCATCCTGACCGATTTTAGAATAAGGAATAGGACCATACGCATCAGTCACGCGACTCATGGCAGCAACCTTTATGATTTGAGCAATGGCATAAGGAACCGGATTATTGGTATTCTCCGATACTTGTTTCACTGTGCTCAAGTTACCGTAAAGTGTTGAAATGATACGGTCACTTATCAAGAACACACGCGTCCAGTCATTTGTAGCATTAAAATTGGATATTGTATTGGACCAGCCGGCATTTGAATCGGCAAAATAACCTCCCAACGGTCCACCCAACAAACAATCAGTAAACTGTGCCGTATTGACATCTGATGAGATAACCGTACTTGCCAAGTTACTCATGGCAGAACCCAGTGCATAATCATCCGGAGTCAAATCACCCGGTTGATAAG
>NZ_JBCNZM010000117.1:0-9333 GCF_040227615.1 Bacteroides sp. RTP31139st1_H2_RTP31139_211217
AACAGTCAATGGATATGGGGGAAGACAGACAAAGGAAAATGAGAAAAGTTAGTGTTTTAAGGGGTGGGAAACTTTAGTTATAGAATATAATAGTTTTACCGTTGATTTTGACATGTATGTTTTCCGTCGCTTCCAGTAGCTCAAGGAAAGGAGCTATTTCCTCATAACGGTTCACATAGCAACCGAAACGCAGGTTCTTTAACGCTTCGTCTGAATAGTCCACTTCAATATTATACCACCTTGAAAGGATTCTCATAATATCTTCCAGCCGTTGATCTTTAAAATTGATTTTTCCCTTCACCCATGATGTATAGAAGGCAGTATCTACTGTACACACTTGTATATTCCCGCTCCCGGGAATTAATGATGCCTGCTGTGAAGGTTTTAAGACAAGACTCTGTCCCTCCCCGGTGTCCACCTTAACAGAACCACTGACAAGAGTCGCCTGATATTCTTCACCCGGATAGGCCGAAATATTGAAAGTTGTTCCCAACACCTCAATCTGCATACCTTGAGTCGATACAGTGAAGGGATGACCGGTCTTATTTACTTCAAAATAAGCTTCTCCCGCCAATTCCACTTCCCGCTTCCCAGCTTCGAAAGTAAGCGGAAAACGTAGACTGCTCATTGAATTCAGATGTACTTTTGTACCATCATTCAGAACAAGTGTATACTCACCGCCTTGAGGCACTTCAACTTTATTATATACCAAAGCTGACTGCACAACCTGCCCGTCTGCAGCGCTGTAGTTCAAGGTCGTTGAATCTATCTGTATTTGTTTACCAGCCAACTGCAACTGCCGCCCATCGGCATTCTCATCCAGATAAACCGTTTCCCCATTATCCAATGTAAGAATAGCTTTGGCTCCACCCGGCAGTATTTGCTGGGCAGCCAATAATTGATTGCCATCCATGACATGGGGTACAGAAATATCCTGAAGTGCAAAAACCAATATCAGCACTGGTGCAATAAAAAGAGCAACGTACCGTAACAGTTTCAAATGTCTCCTTCTGAGCTCCATCCTCTTGATACGTGTTTCGACACCTTTCCATCCAGCCTGCGAATCAAACTCCATTTTACGAATTTCGTGCTGTGCATAATGTTCATCACTACAAATCTTTTGGAAAAGCTGCTCATGGCTTTTGCTCTCTTTGCGCCATTTATCCAAAAAACGGCTTTCTTCCGGTGTTACTTCACCGGATAGGTGCTTGGAAATAAGATGAGCTATATGAAAGTACTCTTTTATCATAATTTGGCATGTTTTAGTCTATCTTTAATGATAATACAAGCCAAAATGAAAACATAGTGAATCGATAAAGACTTTTTTTTGAAAAAATAGAAAAAAATGTGCTTTTAGATAAATAACAGAAGGCAATAATAATAATCGGTAAGGAATGCACGAAGCTTTTTATAAGCCACTTTTTTAAGAGTATGTACCGTTTCGGGAGAGACATTGAGACGCTCTGCTATTTCTGCATTCTTTTTGCCTTCCAAAGCCAACTGCATGATGGCTCTCATTTGGGTAGGAAGTTTCTCTATAGCTTCTGACAGAATCCGGAAAGTCTCTTCTTCCACAATCGCATCACGAAAAAAAGCATCTGCTTTTTTGGCTATAATCTTTTGCTCGTATTCATGAGCTACCTTCGAATGCTCAAGTTCGTTCAAGGCATGGTTACGTACGGCCGTATAAAGAAAAGCTTTCACCTGATGAAGATAAAAGAAATCGTCTCTTATCTGCCACAACTTGGCAAATACGTCTTGTACTATATCTGCTGACATATCCGCATCCTCCATGTATTGGAACGCGAAAGAACAAAGCGCCGCATAATATTCCTTAAAAATATTATGAAACTCTTGCTCATCCAGCTTAATGCTTACAACAGAGTGGGATTTATCCTTTTTTATCAGATTTAGCGCCATATTTATGCTTTTCTGGCGCTAATATAGTTAAATTTTCAGAATATAACCAATATAACTATCAATCCTCTAAATCTTTTCCCCATAAATCAATATCGGATGGAGCTTTCCATAAGCTCCATCCGACCAATAGTCCTATTGCCAATAAAAAAATCAAATATATCATTATAGTCCGGTTTGTTTCAATGTCTTATAATAACACAGTAAACTGGATTAAAGTTCACTCCACCCAAAATTGTTGTTTTTCCTATGTATACTTTTCAATGCAGAGAGTGTATTATTTGGTTTTCGTGTACGAAAACGAGCAATTTTGTGCACGATAACGACCAATTTCGTCCAAAATTGTCCCATTTACTAAATAATTATGCTTTTCGAGTTTGATTAATTGAGAAAAGGTCTTATTTTTGACCCGGTTTTTAATTCATACTATTGCAAAAACAAACTCAATTACCTAATTAAATCACAAGAGAATGGAACAAGTTTTCGGCTATATCATCGGCTTAGGAGCAGCAGTGATGATGCCTATAATCTTTACAATTTTGGGAGTATGCATCGGCATCAAATTCAGTAAGGCGCTAAAGAGCGGTCTGCTGGTAGGTGTCGGTTTCGTAGGTCTGTCAGTTGTCACTGCGCTGTTGACCAGCAGCCTCGGTCCTGCTCTGAGCCAAGTCGTTGAAATTTACGGTCTTCAGTTGAAAGTATTCGATATGGGATGGCCTGCAGCTGCGGCTGTAGCCTATAACACATCGGTGGGTGCATTCATCATTCCGGTATGTTTGGGAGTAAATCTTCTGATGTTATTAACGAAAACGACCCGTACGGTCAATATCGACCTTTGGAACTACTGGCATTTCGCATTTATCGGCGCAGTCGTTTATTTTGCCAGCGACAATATCTGGTGGGGTTTCTTCGCCGCTATCATCTGCTATATCATTACCCTGATTATGGCCGACTATACCGCCGACAAATTCCAGGGATTCTACGACAAGATGGAGGGTATCTCCATCCCCCAGCCTTTCTGCGCAGGTTTCGTTCCATTTGCCGTAGTCATCAATAAAGCATTGGACAAAATCCCCGGTTTTGACAAATTGAACATTGATGCGGAAGGCATGAAGAAGAAATTCGGCTTGCTGGGTGAGCCTTTATTCCTGGGTATTCTGGTCGGTTGCGGTATCGGTGCCTTGTCTTGCAAGAACGGTCAGGAACTGGTAGACAAGATACCTTATATATTAGGTTTGGGTATCAAGATGGGCGCCGTAATGGAGCTGATTCCGCGTATCACCGCTTTGTTCATCGAAGGCTTGAAGCCTATTTCCGATGCGACCCGCGAGCTGATTGCCAAGAAATTCAAAGGTGCTGTCGGCTTGAACATCGGTATGAGCCCCGCATTGGTTATCGGCCATCCTGCAACGCTGGTGGTTTCCCTGCTGCTGATTCCCGTAACCATACTGCTGGCTGTCATCCTGCCGGGTAACCAGTTCCTGCCTCTGGCGTCGCTGGCCGGAATGTTCTACCTCTTCCCGCTGGTACTGCCCATCACGAAAGGAAATGTAGTAAAGACGTTCATCATCGGACTCGTTGTACTGACCATCGGTCTTTATTTCGTAACAGACCTCGCCCCCTATTTCACACAAGCAGCCCACGATGTATACGAGAAGACACAAGATGCTGCCGTGAATATCCCCGCCGGCTTTGAAGGCGGTGCACTGGACTTTGCATCCAGCCCCTTTGCTTGGGTCATTTTCCACCTGACCTACTCGTTGAAATGGATAGGCTCCGGTATCCTTGTATTATGCACATTGTTCCTGATGATTATGAACCGTCGTGCCATTATCAAATACCAGAAATCAATCAAAAATTAAAAGTTAAAAATTAAATAGTAACAAATTATGAAAGAGTTAGTACTTGCATTTATGATGGGAGCAGTTGCCATGGCAGCCAATGCCCAAGTGAATTACAAAGTGCAGACCGCCTGCCATCCGCAGGACGTGAAGCATTATGACACGGAACTTCTACGCAGCAGATTCATGATGGACAAAGTCATGGCTCCGGATGAAATCAACGTAACCTACACCCTCTACGACCGGTTGATTTACGGTGGCGCCATGCCGGTGAACAAGACATTGAAGTTGGAAGTGTTCCGTGAACTGGGTCCGGAAATCACTTACTTCCTCGAACGCCGCGAACTGGGTGTCATCAATACCGGCGGTGACGGAGTGGTTACTGTAGACGGTAAGGAATACCCCATGAAGTATAAGGAAGCCCTTTACGTAGGCTGCGGAAATAAGGAAGTAACCTTCAAGAGCAACGACGCTACCAATCCCGCCAAGTTCTACATCAACTCGGCTCCGGCCTACAAGCCCTATGTTACTCAGCTGATTACCACCGATGCCAAGCTTCAGAAAGCCAACCCCAAGAAATATGCACTGGGCATCTCCGACCATTATGGAAAAATGGAAGACAGCAACGACCGTATCGTAAACCAGCTGATTGTGAAAGATGTACTGGAAAGAGTGAAAGACGGCGGTACCAACCAGTTGCAGATGGGACTCACGGAACTGGCTCCCGGCTCTGTATGGAATACCATGCCTGCCCACACACACACTCGCCGCATGGAAGCTTACTACTACTTCAACCTGAAACCCGGCAACGCTATCTGTCACCTGATGGGCGAACCGCAGGAAGAACGTTTGATATGGCTGCACAACGAACAAGCCATCACTTCTCCCGAATGGTCCATCCACGCTGCTGCCGGAACCAGCAACTATACTTTCATCTGGGGTATGGGCGGTGAAAACCTGAAATACAGCGACAAAGACGAAATCAAATACATCGATATGAAATAAAGTTGCCCTGCAACGTCCGATAGGCATGGACTTAAATAATCCATGCCTATTTTTGTCATTTTCTACATCCTTTTTACTCAATATTACACCTCGAACAACACACAAACCCCTACATTTGCATCAAAATATAAATCTATTATCATGAGTACATTTCAAAACACCGCAGGGCGGATGACCAATTACCGTTGGATTATCTGCGCCATGCTATTCTTCGCGACAACCGTCAACTACCTCGACCGCCAGGTTCTTTCATTGACCTGGAAAGATTTCATCTCCCCCGAATTCCACTGGACCGATACACACTACGGCTACATCACAGCTATCTTTTCCATCGTCTATGCCTTAGGCAATCTGTTTGCCGGACGTTTCATCGACTGGATGGGAACGAAAAAAGGGTATTTATGGGCCATTGCCGTATGGTCTATCGGTGCTTGTATGCACGCCCTCTGCGGACTTGCCACAGAAATGACCCTCGGCATTGAAAATGCCGCCAACATGATTAGCGCTACCGGTGCATTGGCCTCTACCATAGCCATCACCAGCGTTTACTACTTCATTGCCGCCCGTATCATACTGGGCATCGGTGAAGCAGGAAACTTTCCTGCCGCCATCAAGGTGACTGCCGAATATTTCCCAAAGAAAGACCGTGCCTTCTCCACTTCCATATTCAATGCCGGCTCTACCATCGGAGCACTGATAGCCCCATTGTGTATCCCTACCCTGGCCCGCTACTTCCAACGCATGGGCGTGGGCAACGGCTGGGAAATGGCTTTTATCGTTATCGGCGGATTGGGTTTCATCTGAATGGGACTGTGGATATTCATGTACAAGAAACCTGATGAAAATCCACACGTAAACGCAGCTGAGCTGGCATATATAGAACAAGACAAAGACAATGAGGAGGATAAAAAGG
Source organism: Bacteroides sp. RTP31139st1_H2_RTP31139_211217 (assembly GCF_040227615.1). Classification (NCBI taxonomy): domain Bacteria; kingdom Pseudomonadati; phylum Bacteroidota; class Bacteroidia; order Bacteroidales; family Bacteroidaceae; genus Bacteroides; species Bacteroides sp. RTP31139st1_H2_RTP31139_211217. The sequence goes on from NZ_JBCNZM010000117.1 coordinate 5,677, forward strand.
CGACTACTCCGACAACCAAGGATGAAAAGAGCATTTCTTTCCTGCAATGTTTCAAATATCCGCAAACCTGGGCTGTATTTTTCGGCAAATTCATGACTGACGGTGTATGGTGGTTCTTCCTCTTCTGGGCACCCGCATACATTTCGGACGTTTACGGATTCTCCTCAGATACTCCCACGGCACAGATGCTTATCTTTGTGCTCTATGCCATCACGATGTTGTCCGTCTATGGCGGGAAATTGCCCACTATCATTATCAACAAAACCGGTAAGAACCCCTACGCCGCACGCATGCAGGCCATGTTCATCTTTGCACTGTTCCCGCTATTGGCATTGTTTGCACAGCCATTGGGCAACAAGGAAGTATTTGGCGAACAAGCCTATTGGTTCCCGATTATCATCATAGGTATTGCAGGCGCTGCCCATCAGTCCTGGTCGGCCAACATCTATTCTGTGGTAGGTGATATGTTTCCCAAGAGCACCATTGCCACCATTGTGGGAATCGGAGGTATGGCGGGCGGTATCAGCTCATTTCTCATCAACATGAGTTCCGGTTTGCTGTTCGACTATGCCGACAAGACACAAATGGTATTTCTTGGATTTCAGGGCAAGCCTGCCGGATATTTCATCATCTTCTGTGTATGTGCAGTGTCCTACCTGATAGGCTGGTGCATCATGAAGGCACTGGTTCCGAAGTACAAACCGATTATAGTGGACTAATCAGAAGTCTCTATATAGATATTCAGAATCATACGGAGTTTGCAAACTGCATTACATGCCTTGCAAACTCCGCACAAAAAAAGCCTTTTCTCACGAAATGGCTTTTCTTCGTTCAATTACAGTCAAAAACAAAAAACTGTAAATGGAACACAATTTAAGATGAAAAAAAGGGAAGTCTCACGACTTCCACAATTCTTCTAACCTTAAATCTAAATCTCTATGAAAAAAACGTGATGCAAAGATAATGGTTTATCTCACACAGCGTTATTAATAAACTCTATAAAGAAGCAGAAAATATTTAAGATTTACTAAATAAGACGGTTACGAATGGCAAACTACAGACAAGAGCTCGGCATAAATAGGATTAAGTTTCAATAGTTGCGGCACTCCTGTCATAAACATCTGCCTGCGGGCACGAGTAAGGGCAACATTCAATTTCCGGTCAATCCGAGTACCGTTTTCCTCTGTCATATTTGCCAGAAACTTCAACTGATAAGCCCGGTTCACACAGAAAGAGTAGATAATAACATCCCGTTCGCTACCTTGGAAGCGTTCCACGGTGTCTACCAATATATCCTCCAAAGGAGCAATACCCAAAGCAGCAATCTCTTTCTTAATCAAGGCTATCTGACTGCGATAAGGAGTGATGACACCTAAAGTGACAGCCGGGTTGAAACCGGAAACAGCTGCATACTGCCGATAGATAGCCGCTGCCAACCGTGCCACAATCCGCGCCTCCGAATGGTTCATCTTGGCCGACTGTGCCGGCGGTTCGACTGCGGCAGGCAGAAAAGCGACACGACGAGTCAGCAAGCCGGCAAACTCACAATCACACAGCTCAGGAGCAAGAGTCAGCTCTCCCTGCTGGTGCGACAGACCAACCGGTTCCAACAGACCACCGTAAAAAGCCCGGTTAGGAAACAAAGCTACCTCGATATTCATACGACCCTGACGGCAGAGCATGTCGTAGGAGGGATGAGGGATAAAAGATGAAGAATGAGAGGTTGATGCCTGGCGATTGGCACTTTCCTTGGAGAGATTCCTATAAAGGCGTTCGAAAAGGGAATCTTTCAAATTATACAATCCGATGGCCTGCAAAGCTTCGTCACACACTTCCGACTGCTCGGACGACTGCAAGACCACTGCGGGTAGCTGCTTATGGTCACCTATCAAAATAAATTTGCCGATGGCATCCGCGCCTGCGGGATTGCGGGTACAGAGTAACCCCAGCAGTTGTGGTTCCAAAATTTGGGTAGCCTCATCCACAATCGCTACATCAAAAGTCTTCAACCGGAAAAGTTCGGTCTTGGAAGAAAGCGTGGCAACCGTACCGACAAAAACACGGCAACGGGCAATGCGCTCCTGCACCTGCCGCCGAGTGGCACAAGGTTCCAACACATTCTCAATCAGATACGGGCGGAATGAGTCATCGCAAGACAACTCACTGCCTAAACGGATAAAGTCTATTTCAGGCTCAATGGAAGCCAGCGCCTTACTGATTTCATCTACAGCACGATTGGTATACGAAAGCAGTAGAATCTGTTTCCCCTCCCGGTAAAAGGCTTCTACCATGCCCCGCAGCGCGCGAGAGGTCTTGCCGGTACCTGGCGGACCGATTAAAAGGAAATAGTCGCGGGCAGCCTGCGCTTTCAGAATAATCCGCGAAAAATCATCCGGAGCGGTCGCAATACCGGTATCCAAAGAAGTATCGAACTCGGGAGGGCGCTGCCCCAACAACAAATCACGCCGTCTTTGGGTGGCAGAAAGGAAAGCGGAAAGTCCCAGATACATGCTACGAAAGGAGGTGTCCATATAGTCGTGCTCTATGGCATAAAGGCTAGCAGCAGGCAATACACCCGCATTCTGCTGAGTGGCACGAAGACGGATACAGACCTCGTTATCGGATATGCGCTCTATATTACCTTTAAACACCATCTTGTTGGTAACGTTGTCGGTATCCGTATTCCGTTCGTAAAGAACCACCGCATCACCCTGACGGAAATTGGGCAGAACCCGCTCCTGCCGGGAAGCAACCATTTGCTTCGTTCTGAGGGACAAATACGGTTTATGCGTATCTGCCGCATGATTCTCACAAATAGCCAAATCGTACAGAATTTCACCCGCCTCACATTTCTCAGCCAGTGTGGAAAGCCAGAGGGCGGCAGCGCCAGTACGTCCTTCATAATCCACATCTCCAGATTTGGAGGTATAGAGTTCCTTGGTTATAAAGTTATAGAGCGTATAAAAATAGCTTTGTTCCAACGACGAAAGCGAACGGATGCGTTGCGCTACGGCATCGATGGAGGGGTAAAGGAAGCGTTTCCATAAGGTATTGTCCAAACCGCGCTCGTTCAAGGTGTCCGGATGGATGTCTTTCAGGCGCTCTGCCGTATACTGCGGGCTGTTCCGTAACTGGATGCCATATTCATTGGCTACAATCCGGTTACGCACATCCATCACACGGCGCACCATTGCCCACGAAGGACGTGCCGGATAAAGCAACGGATAACGGGTATAGAGCAGGTAGGCCTTTACACGTCGATGGTCCATTCCCATAGAATACTCCAACACAGCCTGATAGAGCAACATCTGTACCTTATTGTTTTCTTTAGGCTCCACCTTATCACGGATGGAATACTCGTCCGCCTTACCGGACTTCATTTCAATGAACGAGGTCATATCCCGCTGCATGTAGTCCAGACGCCCTTGCAAACCCAATGCTTCACAGATGTAAGAAGGTTCCAGCACGGCATCAGTCCTATCGAGCTCATAGCCGGATGCACGGAATGTTTCTGTCACTGTCCGGTGGATATTGTCGAAATGGCGCTTGCAATCGGAAAAGAATTCGGCTTCCTTCTCCCGGTCGCGCAGGTCGGCACATGCTGCCAGCTCGATGGGATAAGAACGGAAGGCCTTCTTCATGCATGCCAAATAATCG
>NZ_JBCNZM010000117.1:9343-14958 GCF_040227615.1 Bacteroides sp. RTP31139st1_H2_RTP31139_211217
TGAATCCATTCGTCCAGAAAGAGGTTAGCAATATTACCCAACAGTAACGGACGGGTATTGTCTGGCGACTGGAGCCGTGCCAGGATATAATTGGCAGGATGATGCCCGTAATCCTTGAAGCATTCGGCAAGCGAACTGATGTCTATCAAGTAATCGGGCTCAAGTATAATAAAGGAAGGGGTGAGTATGCCGACTTCGTCCACCGTAACATCCAGCAGATTGACCTGGGCATGCCGCCACAGAATCCGGCAGGTTTCTGCAAACTCTTCATTAATCTGAGGTACATTATAACGGACACGCAACGGCTCATCGGCCACAGTGTCTACGGGCAGTACATATAAATAAGTATCATCGGCATACTGAAAACAGACGCGCATGCGCTTTATCCGTTCTTTGGCGGGCGGTGCCACTATATAGGTGGCATCCGCACGAGGTAGCAGGCGATAAAGTTCGGCAGGTATCTCCTCCCCCGTCAAGCGCTTGACAAAGAATGCCAGTGTCTTGGCATCACGCAACAACTGTTCACGTTGCGGTTCCGCCTGGCGGTTCAGAATAGCATTGGAGGTCAGCCGGAAGGTATGCAGACGGTTCTGTTCCACGGTGGAAAGTCCGGCCTTCGAAGCCACGAAACTGATACGTGCAGAAAGGTCCGTCATCTGCAAGCTGCCGTCGGGCATCTGTGTACGGCACAAACGCTCCAGCAACTCGCGCAATTGCCGATAGGCCACGTCCAAGGAGATTTCCTCAACGTGGCAGGCTTCCAGCAATATACTAAAATATTCCTTTACTTCACAATCCATCATTCCTCTGTCTCCACTTCTTCCGCTTCATCATCAGTCTTTTTATCCTTTATCATCAGGATACTCAACTCATAGAGCAGATAAAGCGGCACCGCCACTACTGTCAAGGTAAACGGGTCACCGGTCGGAGTAATGATGGCCGAGGCAATAACAATGATGACAACAGCATGACGGCGGTATTTCCGCAAAAAGGTCTTGTGCACCAGTCCCAGCAGGGAAAGCAGCCATGTCACCAGCGGCAGTTCGAATGCCAGTCCCATGCAAAGCACCAGCATCATGAAATTGTCGATGTACGAGTTCAGGGAAATTTGATTCTCGATGGCTGCGCTCAATTGATAAGTGGAAAGGAAACGCAATGTCAGCGGATAGACCATAAAATACCCCAGCAACACACCGATGAAGAACATCACCGTACCTATACCCAGCGCTTTCCTCACCCCTTTACGCTCGTTTGGATAGAGTGCAGGGCTTACAAAGCGCCAGATTTCATAGAAAATATAAGGAGCAGCCGTTACCACCGACATCCAGAAAGCGGTAGACATGTGGACAAAGAACGGTGCGGCAAGATTGATATTGACGAGCTTCACATGAAACTCCTGGGTAAAGAATTCATCCTGCAAGTCCAGTCTCTGCCCTATCCAGCGCAGCAAGTCATAGAAAATGAAGTCGTTATGGCAAGGAGCCAATATCACATTGTCAAACAGATAAGGCATGGCAATAAAATAACCGATAGCCAATACAAACCACACACCGAGTACACGAAACAACACTCGGCGCAACTCGTCCAAGTGGTCCCAAAAGGTTAGTTCTTTTTCTGACATAAAGGGATTTACTATTTGACAATTTACTATTTACTATTTGGGCTGCGCTGCGGGGATTTACTATTTGACAATTTACTATTTGGGCTGCGCTGTGGAAAAGGCAACAAGCCTACCCATACTCCTGAACTTCTCAGAGTATCAAATAGTAAATAGTAAATTGTCAAATAGTAAATACCCTTATTCCTTTATTTCTTTTCAGCCGGTTTATCCAAATCTTCCTGAGCCTTGTTTATCTCTTCTTTGGCTTCATTCACACCATCCTTGAAGCTCTTCACTCCTTTGCCCAAACCACGCATCAATTCGGGAATTTTCTTACCACCAAACAACAGCAAGATGACCAATGCAATAATTATCCATTCGGAACCGCTGGGCAGAAAGCCTAATAAAAGTAAGTTTGTCATAGTTATATCTGATTAATTATAGTGCAAAGATAGGAAAATTAAGGATTAGGGATTAAGGATTAAGGATTAATTTTATCGCAATCCCTAATCCCTAATCCCTGCCCCCTATCTTCAGTCTTGATAATAAATACGTTTTACCCGTGTAGAAACGCTTGTCAACACCTCATAAGGAATAGTTTCGAGTACATCGGAAAGAACGGTTATAGGCAGATGGTCACCAAAAATTTCCACACTGTCACCCTCCTTGCAATCGATGTCCGTCACGTCAATCATACAGACATCCATGCAGATATTCCCTACATAGGCTGCCCGTTGGCCGTTTACAAGACAATAGGCATGTCCATTTCCAAGATGGCGGTTCAGGCCGTCGGCGTAACCGATGGGAAGAGCCGCTATACGCGACGGACGGGTGAGATGCCCTTTCCGGCTATACCCCACCGTATCCTCTTCGGGAACATCACGTATCTGGAGGATGGTAGTCTTCAACGTGCTCACATTATTCATAATGGAATTGTCTATGGGATTGACACCATAGAGGCCGATACCCAGGCGCACCATATCGAATTGCGCCCCAGGGAAACGCTCGATACCTGCGGAATTGCAGATATGGCGAAGTATCTTATGCGGAAAAGCCTCCTGCAATTCCATGGACGCTTTCTCGAACATTTCTATCTGCCGGCGTGTAAAACTGTCGAATTGTTGCGAATCGCTCCCTACCAAATGCGAGAAGACGGAACGGGCAATCACAGCATTCTGTCCCTTCAGCCGTTCTATCAGCCGGGGCATATCCTCCGGAGCAAACCCCAGGCGGTGCATACCGGTATCCAGCTTTATGTGGATGGGGAAGTTTGTGATACCTTCCTTTTCCGCTTCTTTAATCAAAGCGTCCAGCAGATGGAAGCTATATACTTCGGGCTCCAGCTTGTAATCGAACATGGTCTTGAAAGCAGTCATCTCAGGATTCATGATAATGATGTTCGCAGTGATGCCCGCTTTGCGGAGTTCGGAGCCTTCGTCGGCAACCGCCACGGCAAGATAATCGACATGATGTTCCTGCAAAGTCTTGGCTATCTCATAAGAACCTGCACCGTAAGCGGAGGCTTTCACCATGCAGACCATCTTTGTTTCCGGCTTCAGCTTGCCACGATAATAGTTCAGATTGGCAATCATCGCTCCAAGATTAACCTCCAGAATGGTTTCGTGCACCTTCTTCTCCAATACTTCCGTCAAGGAGTCAAAACCGAACTTACGTGCACCCTTAATCAGAATTATTTCGTTTTCAAGGCGAAGTTCCCCACGCTGAATGGCACGTATCAAGGCCGCTGTATCCGGATAAAAGGTCTTCTCTATATTAAAGCGTGCAGCGCAGGAAGATATTTCATTTCCTACACCTATGATGCGTTCAATGCCACGGCTGTTTACCAGCTGTGCCACTTGTCGGTAAAGTGTCGGCGTGTTCTGACCGGTCTCCAATATATCCGAAAGAACCAAAGTCCGCCTCAATCCCTTACTTTGCGAACGGCGGTAAAGAAAATCGAGTGCAATATCCAATGAGCCAAGGTCAGAATTATAACTGTCGTTAATCAACAGACAGTTGTTTTTTCCCTCCTTGACTTCCAGCCGCATGGCGATGGGTTCCAGCCTTGCCATACGTTCTGTAATCTGTTCGGCAGGAAGCATCAGATAGAGGCATGCGGCCAGGCAGTTCAGCGAATTCTCGATGGAAGCATCATCTATGAACGGTAGAGTAAACGTATTGTCCATATCCAGATAGCGATAGGAAATGACAGTACAGTCATCCCGTTTCTCCACTTTACTTATATATAGAGGACGTTCCATATCTTTCCGGCTCCACGCAATCTCACGTGCAGACAGCATGGACTTCGCCACACAGTTGCTGACGAACTCATCGTCACCATTATAAATCACTACATCACAATTCTTGAAAAGCGTCAGCTTCTCCATGCATTTCTCCTGCAACGAGAAGAAATTTTCCTGGTGAGCCCCTCCTATATTGGTCAGGATGCCTATGGTAGGCTTGATGATGTTCTGCAAAGCGCGCATTTCCCCCGGCTCGGAAATACCGGCTTCAAAAATAGCAAGTTCGGACTGTTCGTTCATCTGCCACACAGACAAAGGCACTCCAATCTGGGAGTTATAACTGCGGGGAGAACGGATAATGGCACGTTCCGGACTGAGCAACTGGTGCAGCCATTCTTTCACAACGGTCTTGCCGTTGCTTCCCGTAATACCGATGACCGGTATCTGGAACTGGTTCCGATGCTGTTCCGCCAGTTTTTGCAGGGCTTTCAGCGGGTTGGGAACAATGAGATAATTGACAATTGACTGCGCATCATCACGCTGCATAGCATTGTCAATTGTCAATTGTCCATTGTCCATTAATCTAAAGCTTTCTTCGCTAAGCACAAAATTACGTACTCCACGGGCATATAAATCTGTAATATAGCGCGCACCGTCATTCCTCTTGGTGGTCAAGGCAAAGAATAATGTTTCCTCAGGAAAATTCAGGGAACGGCTGTCAGTGAGCAGCCAGTCTATGGTAGCCGGCGCGTTTCCCATACGCCGTGCGCCAATACTTTCGGTTATGCTTTCAATCGAATACGACATATTTCTCTCTCTTTTTGGAAATCTAAGTACGGGTATTTTCCGTTAAGTTGGTCTATTTTTAACACAATTTGTCCTAAAAAACGCTTATACTCTTCTGAAGCGGGATAAAATGGCTTATGTGACAACATCTTACGGATATTTTCACTTTCTTCCATAATCCGTAACGCATCGGCAGAGATGCACGACCGGGTAAACCGTTCCCAGACATAGCGAATGGCCGTTTCGGAAGGATGCACCATGTCTTCTGCATAGAAGCGATAGTCACGAAGCTCGTCGAGCAGCAGCTCATAAGCCGGAAAATAGAAAACATGTTCCGGGAAAGTGGCTTGCAACTGGTTCACGGCAAGTAGCAGGGTAGCTTTACTGAGCTGGTTGGCATGCATTCCGTCACGTACGTGGCGGATGGGGCTGACGGTGAACAATACTTTCAGCCGGGGAATCCGCGCCAGCAAGCCAGAAAGCAAAGAGGTGTAGTCAGATACTATTTCACAGACAGAAAGCATACGGCGGGTAAAGCAGGACTCAGGTTGCTTATGACAATTGGCAACTACAGTTCCCGTCTTTTTATTTTCATAAACCCAGGCAGATCCGAAAGTCAGCAGCAGACAATCCAACCGGTCCAGCCTTTCATGGGCGCTTTTCAAACGCCCGTTAATGCCTGCCAATGTTTCCTCTGCAGAGACTGAGGAAAAACTACCATGATGCATGGCACTATGCCAAAGTTCATGAAAGAGGAAAATATCGTTTTCATTGTAGCATCTGCCCGCAATGATTTCACGCAATGCCGCAGAAATGGAAAACGGATTATAAAGCACACCATAAGGATTGACGTCACAACGGAACTTGGCATCCACCAGCCTTTGCCCCATCTCGGACGCAAAACAAGAACCCATCAGCAACAGATTATTCTCTTGCGAAAGAAGGGGCATACTGGAAACTACTTCTACAGGCGTATAAAGATTCAT